>JBDRTC010000352.1:0-3651 GCA_043824335.1 Planctomycetota bacterium
CCGCGAGATGCGAAGCGACGAGCTGTTGGTCGTCAGGATGGTGCGCGGCGGGCAGACTTCGTCCAGCCATCGGAAGACTTCGCGTTTGACGTCCAGGTCCTCCTTGACCGCCTCGATCACCAGATCGGCGTCGGCCGCGGCCTCGTCGAGTGAAGTCGTCCGGCGAATCCGGTCGAGGATCGACCGGCGCTCGTCCGCCTTGGCGGCCCCCCCTTCGATCTGCTCCTCGAGCACGGCGGTCAGTTCCTGGGCAGAGCCCGCCAGCGCCGATTCCGACACGTCGTGCATCCACACGCTCCGCCCGTGCACGGCGCATTGCAAGCCGATTTGGCTCCCCATGAATCCGGAGCCGACGACGCACACGTTGTTGATCGGAAGCGTTTCCATGTTTCCCTCCCAAATCGATGCGTCAGCCTGCCAGCCCGCCCTCTCCGAGATTCTCAACGCAGGAGTCTGCGAAGCTCTTGGGTCTCCGGTTCCGAAGTCGTTTAAGAGG
Organism: Planctomycetota bacterium; assembly: GCA_043824335.1. Classification (GTDB taxonomy): domain Bacteria; phylum Planctomycetota; class Planctomycetia; order Pirellulales; family Thermoguttaceae; genus JBDRTC01. The sequence goes on from JBDRTC010000352.1 coordinate 497, forward strand.
TGCCAACGTATGAAGCTCAGCGGCCCGCCGAAGGCGGGTCCGCTCGAGCGCGAGGTTAGCGGCGTGTTGGCGACCGGCGCGCCTCGGGAGACGGGCTCCCCCGTAGAAGCCCTTCGACACTCAGATCCTCGTCAACGTCGGGCCAGTGAATGCCCTCACCATCCCCGAGAAGCTCCCAGTTCTGCCGCTGGGCCGCCGTCGCCTGCAACAGCCGTGGATACCAGACCAAGGGCACGGCAATCCGCCGGCCGTCGGTCAGCCACACCTCCAGCTCGTCGTCGCTCACCCGTACATCCTGAGCGAAGGGAACGTTACTCGCCGAACCAGCCATGCCAAGCCTCCAGAAATTCCTCGCCTCTTGCGTCGATTATAGCTTGGATCCGTCGAAGCTCATAGGCCGGGAAACGCCTGGACCCGGCCAGCAGCACCGGGTCCAGCCAGAACTTCGCGAGGCAACGATCGCGATGCACATGCACGTGCGGCGGCTCGTTCGGCTCATGGCTGTAAAAGAAAAACCGATACGGTCCTTCGCGACCAATGACCGGCATCACGCTGCCTCACGAAGACGAAAACCTCGTTATGCCGCCTTACAGTTGTTGGAGCACTTTCTCATATTGCGCGTGAGAACCGATCCAAAACCACACGATGTCTTCACCATCGAGTACGCCAAGAGCCCGATAATCGATGCTTATTCGTGCCGAATAGATAGGTTCCGTTGTGTGAACCTTTTTGAATCGAAGGCCTGGATGGTTGGGGTCTTGGCTGAACAACCTGTACGCATCTCTTGCTTGGCGTTGAACATCTTTCGGCAATTTTCCGAGCGCGTCCCGAAAGCGTTTTGTTGTTTTCGAGATCATCGTTGATCGGGATCAAGCCGCTGAGTCTTGCCATCACGATGTTCGGACAGTGCTTCTGCGGCCAATGTGGACAAGGTCTCCTGCGACTTGGCAAATGATTTTGCCCACCGATTTTCGGATTCCAGTTCTTTGAGGAGCCAATCCGCGATCGCGTCCTGTTCCGGTGGCGGAAGCTTAGACGCTTCGGCGAATGCTTGTTCGAGGAGTTTCGTCATTTTCACACCTCCCACTCGGAGGATACCGCACGAACCGGCGTGCTGACAAGTGCATCACCGACCAATCGAGAACCGGCGTTGGGCTTGGCGGCATAACTCGTTATTGTGCGCCGATTACGATTTGCCGGGAATCGGCAGGGGTGATAGAGGACAGAATAGCTCGAATTGGCGGTGCCAGCAAGTGCCTGAGGCAGCGTCTGTCTGGTGGGCTCAGGCCAGCGCGTCGAGCCCGTCGCGCTCGGTGCCCGATTGGACCGTGGCGAGCTTCTCCACCCATTCCAGGCGATGCCGCAGGGGGGCCAACTGAGAGACCTGACTCGCCGATAGGGAGCCGCCCGCCCCCCCGAGGTCCTCGGGAGAGAGGCCGAGATCCCGGAGCTTGTCGAGATAGAAATCGACCAGATTCAGCGACTCGTCGGAATCAACGCCGTCCAGATCCAAATCCCCACGAATCAGGGAAAGCTCCTGAAACTGCTGATCGGAGAGCAGGTTGGCGTCGTGGAGCTTGCGGATCATCTCGGAGAAACGACGGGGGGAGATGCGGGTCACGTCGTAGTCGGCCAGGATTTCTCGAAACGCCGCGGTTGCGTCCGCCCTGCCGGGCAGGGTGGAAGCGGTTTCCAGCGCCTGGCTTTCGCCCGCCTCCTTGGAGTGGCTCGGCTTGCCCAACTGCGCAAGCGCGGAGGAAAGAAATTTCCCTGCGGTGAGGACCCCGGCAATGTCCATGCGTTTGTCTCCTGGAGACGGCGAAGTGGGAGGATAGGAGGCGCCATGCCGCAAGCGGCTTGACGACCAGGCGGTTTTACGTGATGTGGGCGCACAGGCGGGAGCAAACGCCGGGCCGGTTTGGCCGGTTCTGGGGACTTCGCCGGGACGGACCGCCCGATCGCGTTGGCCGACAAGGCCTTGCGTTGTCGGATCGACTTCGCCGCCGTCACGAGAACGTCCCCGGATTGCCGCCCCCGGCCCTTCATTTCTTGCCGGTCGGATAGGCAGAATCGGCCGCTTGGCGCTCGACTCACGCCGGCCGTTTGCGAAACTCGGCCCGATAGACGGGCTCGTCGCCGAGGCGCATGCGGCGCTCGAAATGGGTCCGGTAGTCCAGGTCGTGCTCGGGTGAAGTCTCCGGGACTTCGCAGGGCCCTTCGAGGCCGGGGTGGGCGGCGATAAGCTCGAGCGTGGCGTGGAAGTACTCTTCGACGTCGGTCCAGAAGTGCAGCCTTCCGCTGCCGCGGAGCGTCCGCTCAACGTCGCCCACAAAGGACTCCCGCATCAGCCGGCGCTTCTGGTGCCGCTTCTTCCACCACGGATCGGGGAAATAGACGTGGACCGCGGCCAGAGAGTCATCGGGCAGAATCTCGTGGAAGACCCGCAATGCGTCGGCGGTTACCACCACGGCGTTGGTGAGTGTCCGTTTGGCCAGGGCGGCCGCGGCAAACCGGGCGTACTTTTGGGCGATTTCGATGCCCAGGAAATCGACGTCTGCCTGCTCGGCCGCGGCGCTCCGCAGGAAGAGGCCCTTGCCCGAGCCCACTTCCACCTCCAGCGGGGCCCGGCGGCCAAAGAGCGCTTCGGCATCCCAAGGACGAGGCAACTCGTCGAACGTCTTCAGGTGACGCGACAGATCAAGCCCGGGATCGATCTTTCTTAAAGCACGCCGGCCCATCGCACCCTATTCAGACGGGGCCGCCCCTGAGCGCGTCCTCGGGAAGCGCGATTCCTTTCAGGATGCCCTCGCAGACCAAGTTCTCCCGCACCAAGCACTCGAAGCGGCAGGTGATCATCGAGCTGCGGACCCTCAACAGTTGGGTGACGATCACGAACCGCTCGCCGGGGCGCACCATGCCGCGAAAACGGACGTCCTTCAGGCCGCCAAACCCCACCACGTCGGCGTCCATCAGCTTGTGTTTCCCCGTGAAGTAGCTGGCCATCTGGGCGGCCGCCTCACACATCACCACCCCCGGCATGATCGGCGTGCCGGGCATGTGGCCCCGGATCCAGAATTCGTCCGGCCCCAAGTCCTTGTAGCCGACGCAGATATTCCGTTCGCGATCCTCGTGGCAGATCGCCATGAGCTGTTCCA
>JBDRTC010000353.1:0-2399 GCA_043824335.1 Planctomycetota bacterium
GGAGCCGCGACGATTTCAGTCCTGAAGGCACGGCAGCCGTAGGGCCGGCTGTGCCGGCCGGACTGTTCTGCATCACTTCTTAGCATTTGCCATCATCTCATCTACGATCGCCGTTATGTTGGGCTCTTCAAGCATCCTAGCTGCTCCTTCGGCAGATACGAGCGATAGCATCGGCCATAGCAAGCTTTCAACAATGTCAAACTTCGTTCCAAGGACACAGCAAATCTCTTCCTCTAGCTTGTGCCTGAGAGCCGACCGGAAATCCTTCTCACTATCTGGCGCCAGCCATTCAAAGCAATTGAACCAGTTATGCGCGAAACCAGTCGGTCGCCCATACATCGCTTCAACACCTCCCAGCAAGACGTACGCCACAATCGCGTTTGATTCGTTGGCTGCGTTGGCTGCCACAACAGAGAAGGCATGCAGCGCAGAAATAAACGAGAGGTATTCTTGGGGGCTAAGAGAATAGAGGCGATCTCTGTACTGATCGAGACTTCGGTCTAGCTCCTTCGATATGCCGTAGTTTGCAATGTCAAAGAAACAGAATAAGTCGTCCCTAACGTTCGCCATCACTTTTTCCGATTTCGGGTCTCTCGCGAGCTCGGCTGCAACGTAGCGCTCAAGATTCCGACAGACTTCCCGCCTCGCGCTCGCGGTCTTCTGGTTCCAGCGGTAAATCTTGCCGGATAATGCGTCGAAAATGCCCATTTGTCAGCCTCTAATACGAGCCCCGCGAGAATTGACCAAACAACGGCCGCAATTGTAGAATGCGTGCATCGTCGCGTACTTAAAGGCTGCAATCGCGAATTTCCTTCCGGATCGCTGCGTTGCAGGAGCCGGCTCGGGACACCTTCTTACGCCACAGTTCGAGCCTTGGGTCTATGACTGCTTGGCGTTCGATAAATTGCACAACTCTGGCCTTCAGCTCTACTGGCAGCGGGCAATCAACGTCCGTAGGGTTTTCGTTGTTACCCAAGAACTCGACAAACGTTGGAGTGGTTGACCGGACCCGTTGAAGCGCTTCGCCCTTGGGTACTGCCTTCCTGCGCAAAGCTATCCAGTATCCCATCCGACTGTTTTCGTCGACCTGTAGGAGTAGTTGTCGCTCCAAGTCGGGCATGTTCCACCACCACTGGAAGTCCTCCTCTCGGACACCCTCATGGGATTTCCACTCCAGTTGCCGCTGTATGCCCGGTTCTGTTTGCGCCAGATTTAGGAGTCTCGTGGCATCCATGCCCGCCAATTGCTTCTGCCTGCTTGCTTCCTTTGCCTGTTGAAATAAGCCGTCGAACATCTCTTTGGCTTCATCCGGCGACATTCCCGCAGCTTCAAACATGAGCAGATACTGCGGCTCAACTCTTCGTCGAATTTCGGTTTCTGTCGACATCAGAGCCCCCTTTTTGTTGCATCCGACACGTGCTGTGCGCGGGTCTCCCGACCCCGCACAGGAGCCGACCGAAGGTCTCCAAAACAGGGAGACCTTCGGTCCGCCGTTTCGGCGAGGTCAGGAGACCTTCGCCGAGCAAGCTTCAGCGATTGCGAACGGCCGGCAAAGCCGGCCCTACCGTGCTATGGCTTCTCGACCTTCACGCCGTGGAGCTTGAAATCGTCCCAGTTGCCGTTGTCGTCGAAGGAGCCGAGGCCGACCTGGCCCCAGGTGAAGGTTTTGTCCTGGGCGACCATCATCGGCTTTTTCATGTCGTCGAAGTAGATTTCGATCGTGCCGTCGGCGGTGCGGCGGACGATTTTGACCTGGTGCCACTCGTCGTCCCAGGGAACGCCGGGCGTTTCGTTCTTGGTGATCATCACCCGGGGGGCGTCGTTGACGATCATGATCTGGCTCGAGTGCGGATCGGGCCGCTGGCCCATGTGGACGTAATAGAAATGGGCCGAGTCCTGGTAGTTGAAGAAAAGACACATGTCGCGGTGGGCGCCGGCCCCTTTGTTCGTGCTTTGGACCTTCACGGTGAGCACGAAGTCGCCGACGAGCACGTCTTTGACCAACGAGATGTTGTACGGGCTGCGGTGCGGCGCCCGATAGTCGCTGTTCTTGAACTGTTTGTAGACCGTGCCGCGGTCGGTCTCGGCAACGCGCCAGATTCCCGGGTCGATCGGCTGCCAGCCGTCGGTCCCCTTTTCAAAATCGTCTTCGAAGAGAAGCGGCAAGTCGCATTTCTCGGCCGCGGTTGCCCACGTGCCGGAGAGCATGGCGAGAGTCGTGGCGAGAATCGTGAGGTAGCGTAACATGGTGCGTCCTCCAGTAAGCGGTTTGTGACCGGTCAATCATTCGATGATCTTATTGAGCGGAAACTCGACGATTCCCCGGGCGCCGGCCGCCTTGAGGCGGGGGATGATGTGGCGGACGATCGACTCGTCGAGGATCGTGGTCACGGCGACCC
>JBDRTC010000354.1:0-3530 GCA_043824335.1 Planctomycetota bacterium
GTTTCCCGGGGTGATGCCGGCTTCCAGCTCCATAATCGTGGGATAGTTCTTGCGGTACACCAGCACCAGCTTTCCCTGTCGATCGACAATCGGCACCGAGTTGTAAACGCGGCCCGCGTGCCGTTCGAGAAACGGGGCGACGATCGCCGTGTTGAACTCGCGAGCGATCTTCCCCACCTCGGCAACGTACGGTTCCAGCTCCGGCGCGATCTCAATCCCCTTCTCGAAGCCGCCGGCGACACAAGTGCAGCATTCGGGATAGCAGATGAAGTCAACTCGTTCCTTCGCGACTTTCGCGGTCATCTCGCGCAGCGCCCGGAGGTTGACGCCGGACGCGCGGTGATCATGAAACGGCGGCGAGTAGCTGACCGCCGCCACGCGAATGAAGCATTTGTTCGCAGCAGGCGGTGCGCCTGGCGGCGATCCAGCAGCATCGCGCGCCAGCGCCATCGCTCCCGCGGCTGCCCCCAAAGCGCCGAGAGCTTGGCGACGATTCATGGAATACTCTGGCACACCCGTTGGCGTCTTCTTCGTCGGCATCGCTTGTAGTCCTTTCGTGTTGACTCTGTGTATCAGTAGCTCAGTCGCGAAACTGGAAGGCGAACAGATCGGCGTCGTGAAAAATGTCGAACGACAAACATCGATTGTTTCTCAACGGGTATTTCCCATTTCGACAGCGATCGGAACCGCTCCCCCCCCGCCTGTCTCGCCCCTGGGGATCACGCCGCGATCAAGTCCATCACGACCCTGAGTCACGCTTGGGGGCCCCTCCGCGTTCCAGGCTGCTGCCGCGCCGCAAGGCCGAGGTCCCAAACCGGTCCTTGACCTGATCCGCCACGGTGTCCAGTCGGGTCCGCTTCTGCCGCTCCTCCTGGTCGAACAGGAGCCCCTGGACCAACCCCGTCCCGTCAAGACCGCTCACCCCCATCCCCAACAACCGGACCGGCAAGTGCCCGGCCGGCAGCCGGTGGCTGAGCATCTTGTCCACCACCTCCCACAGCTCTTGGGTCACGTTTGTCGGCTCAGGTAGGGTCTGGGACCGGGTAATGGTCGAAAAGTCGGCGAACCGGACCTTCAGGTTTACAGTCCGGCCACGGAGCTGGTGACGGCGCAACCGCCAGCCAACCTGCTCCGTCAAGTCCAACAGCCAAGTCCGCAGTACCTCGGCATCGTCGATGTCCCGCTCGAAGGTCGTCTCGTGCGAGATCGACTTGGCCTCTTTTTCGGGCTCCACGGGCCTCTCGTCAATGCCGTGAGCCAACTGCCAGAGGTGTTCAGCGCTCGTGCCCAACCGACTCTGGACTGCGTCCAAGGGCCACTGGAGAAGCTGGCTGACGGTGCGGATGCCCAGGCGTTGGAAGACCTTGCTTCCCTGGCGTCCCACACCCCAAAGGCGCTCGACAGGCAGCGGATCGAGGAACTCCTGGACGTGTCCAGGCTCTACGACCACGAACCCGTCCGGCTTCTTCAGGTCGCTGGCGATCTTGGCCAGGAACTTGTTGGGGGCAACCCCAACCGAGGCCACCAGCCGCACGTCTTCCCGGATGACCTGCTTGATCTCTCGCCCGATCTGGACCGCAGAGCCGAAGAGGCTCTCGCTGCCGGTCACGTCCAGAAAGGCTTCGTCCAGAGCAAGCGGCTCGACCAAAGGGGTGAACCGCTCGAAGATTCCGCGAATTTGCTGGGAGACTTCGGCGTAGTAGTCGATGCGGCTGGGGAGAAAAATCCCGTGGGGACAAAGCCGCCTCGCGGTGACGGACGGCATGGCGCTGTGGACGCCGAACTCGCGGGCCTTGTAGTTGGCTGCGGCGACAACTCCCCGTCGCTCGGGTGAACCGCCCACCATGACCGGCTTTCCGATCAACTCGGGCCGATCACGCTCCTCAATCGAGGCGTAAAAGGCGTCCATGTCGACGTGAAGGATCATCGGCAGCACACATCCCAGACCAGCAGGCGACCGATCCCATCATCCCAGTTACCACAGCACAGTCAAGAGTTGGCCAGACAGGTGCCTACCGTGCGCTTCACCCGGAGCGCTATAGGCAAGCACATATGACTCCACGCAATTGAATCCGCCAATGGCAGGGAACATTTCCTGCCTCGCGATGCGGTGGTCCCCTACGGCTTGCCCTGCCGCGGCGAAATGTAAAAAACAGCGGCCTTGCGAGATTTTGAGCAAGCTGAATCCGGTGGTTGCAGATCGCCATTTCTTACAAGAGAGGCCACCCACATCCCGGGCACGGCCTCCGCACCACGGCTGCCTCGCACCCGGCCTCCCTCGCCTCCACCAGCGGGTAGTAGCCGGCGGGGCGCTTGACTAGGACAGTCGCACCGTGGGAAACTGATGTCGTGGTCGGCAATTGTCTTAAGGAGGGAGCATACTGTGAATCGGCTACTGCCTTGCGTGTCTCTCTTGTTCGTGACGCTGATGTCCACCACCGGAACGTGGGCAGTGGAGTTCCGGAATTTCAAACGGACCCAACGACTCAGCCCGGGAGCCAATCCGTATTACTTGAACAACAACGTCGATGGCAGCGGAGTGCTGATTGGTCAGATCGGATTTGGCGGAAGGTGGATCGATTGCGACGGCTATGAGCTGAAGTCCTTTACCACGAACACCACGCCTCCTCTTCTGCCGAGCGGCGGCGCCAAGTCTCTGGTGCGGCTCGGTGACTACTACTACATGACCGACCACGGCGCGAGGGGAATCGCTCGCTTCGACGCCACTGGCGCGAACGCCTGGGACAGCGCTTCGTGGGTCGCGCCGGTGAACCCCGATGACATCGGACCTGAGTCGATCTGCACTGACGGCAAACTGCTGTTCACCAACAACGACGTGGATCAGGATCACGTTCATGCGTTCTCGGTGACGAACAAGGCCGCCTCGTTCACACTCACCGAGCAATGGGAGGCGGTGCTGCCTGATGGCCATCGCGTGCGGGGTCTCAGCTACGACGAGGGGAGCGGTTGCCTCTACATGCACAACGGCGGCGACGGCACCGAGACGAGCGGCGGTACGACGCTCTATGCCATTGATGCCTCCGACGGGACCATCCACAGAATGGGCACCCACGCAGGTGAGCCCCGAGTGTACCAGGTTCTTCGCTATGGCGACGAATTGCTGGTCTTCGGCACCTCGGGCAAGCTCTCGGTGTACAATCTGACCAGCGACACGACGGTTGGTTCCTTGAAACAGCGGTTCGACCTGAGGTTGAACGAGCTCTACGGCGCGGCGATCATCGACGACTGTCTACTTGTCGCCAGCGAGGGTGGGAACCTGTCTGCCTTCCGGTTCGCCCGTTAGCCGGGCCCGTGTCGGCTGGCAGCAGAGCGTTGGCTTGGAATCGAGTGCAGCCCGGGCTTCCACCACGATCACTCCGCCATCGGGCCTCCCCTCAAACATCCCTTCTGGCGCCGCCTACCCCACGCCCACGTGCGTCAGAAGCCGAGATAGGGGGCTGGGCGACCCAGAAGACCTTTCGAGGGCGAACGGCGTTTCTGGGGCCGCGGGAGATCGGGCGAGCATGTTA
>JBDRTC010000355.1:0-2372 GCA_043824335.1 Planctomycetota bacterium
GGCGTGCCTGGGCGGATTGATGTTTGCCATGCTCAGCACCGTCATCCGAGGTGCGGCCGGCGCCCGGGTGCCGGTCACCACGATCGTGCTGATCGTCACCGGGATGGGCGTGCTGAGCCTCGGCTCGTTGAGTGTTTGGCGGCTGGGGACCGAGAGCTTGCTCCACACGGGGCCCGAGAAACTCGCGTGGATGGTGGCCGCCGGAACCTTCAACCTGGTCGCCTTTCTGGCCATCACCAAGGGACTGCAACTGACCACGGTGGTTCACGCCAACGTGCTGAATGCGTCGCAGGTGGCCATGGGAGCGCTTGCCGGAACGATACTCTTCAAGGAATCGTTGAATTCCTGGGTGGTCCTTGCCATTTGCCTGACGATTGCCGGCGTGCTTCTGATCGGCCGTGCCCCGGACGAGGCCCAGGCCATGGAAAGCGTGTGACGATAACACGAAAGGGGAAACGATGTCGCTTCTCTCTATTGCTTTCACCCTAGCCACGGCGATTGGGGCGGCGCCCTACGCGGTCGAGAAATCAGCCCATGAGCACGTCGAGGAAGTGACGGCTCGACCGCACGCCTATGAAATCACCATGGGCGGCACGCTCGACGGCTTCAACACGGCCGGGTACTTCGACACCTATGGAGCCTGCAAACGGATCGAGAGCAAATTCGAGCCCAACGAGCACCTCGTGTTGGAGAACGTGGGCGAGACCGACGTCGTCAACCCGCGGATCTTCGTCAACGGCCGCCGCGACTGGTACTCGGTCGACTCCATCCTACGGGGCGTGCTCAAGCCCGGCATGACCGACGCCGAGAAGGCGATCGCGATCTGGGCTTTCACGGCCAGCCACGAGGTTCAGTGCCACGAGAACAACCGTCGCGTGGGGCCGCCCTATCCCGATCCAAAGAGCCACCCCTCGCGAAACGGATTCAAGGAGCGGGCCAACCCGGTGAAGGCCCTCAACTCCTACTATTCGAGCGGATGTTCGCTCGCGGCGGCCAACTTCGTGGTGCTCTGCCGGCACGCCGGCCTCAGCGCTCGGGCCGTGTGGCTGTGTCTGCCCGAAGAGTACGAGAACCACTGCGTCGGCGAGGCCCTTTACGACGGCGGCTGGCACCTGTTCGACCCCGAGTGCCGCTGCTTCTACCTGGAGGCCGACAACCTTTCGGTCGCTTCCTATGCAACCCTGCACAAGAATCCTAAGTTGGCCGCGCGCACGCTTGAGGGGGGCTTTGCGAGCCCGGGGATGAAAAGCTACGAGCCCCTCTATGAGCGATACTACCCGCCGCACGCGATGCCCGTCGAGCAGTGGACGAGCACAATGGCGATGACGCTCAGGCCGGGCGAGAAGTTCGTTTGGCGTTGGACGCACGACGGCAAGTTCCGCTGTGGCGATAACCCCCGCAACCGCGGCAACCTGCCCTACCAGCTTGCCAACGGCAAGCTCGTGTATCGGCCCCCGCTTGGCGAGAGCACCTTCTGGCGCGGGATCGTGTCGGCCCACAACGTCGAATTGGCCGCCGGCGGCGACGGCCGCTCGGGCAAGGTCCGGCCCGACGTGGCGGCAACGCCCGGTTGGGTGATCTACAAGGTCGCCAGCCCGTACCCGATCGTCGGGGGCCTCGTGGGCGGGAAGTTCCTTCGCAAGAGCGACGCCGACGTTTGCCGGATCTCCCTCTCGGTTCGCGACTCGGATTGGGTCGAGGTCTGGGCGGCCGACGCCACCGGCCAACTCGAGCCGTGCGTGGCCATCGACGACGCGCTCAACCCCGGCCCGACGCCGGCCATCTACGGCTACTCGGTAAAATTCGAGCTTGAGGCAGATGCGTCGCCCGAGGAAGTCTCCCTCGACGAGGTTTACCTGGAGACCGACGTTCAGATGGCCGCCACGTCGCTGCCGTCGCTTTCGGTGGGCACGAATCGCGTTGTCTACCGCGACGAGTCGACTGGCTCTCCCCAGGTGCGAATCACCCACGGCTGGCAAGAAAGCTCGGCAACCCGGCCGCCGCTTCCGCCGGCAGGGCCCGCGGCCCCGAAAGACGCGGGCCAGGTCGCGCTTTCCTCCCTCGACAAGCTCGCGTGGGAAGCCGCCGTGGACCCCGACGGCGAGCCGATTGCCGCGTATCACGTCCAGGTAAGCCCGAGGGCCGACATGCTCCACCCCGTCTCGCCGAACCTCGATCGCATCCTTTCCTCCTCCACGCCCGAATGGAATCTCCCCCAGGGCTGGTTGACCACCGGTCGAACCTACTACTGGAGGGTCAGGGCCCGGGATGCGTGGGGAGCCTGGAGCCAGTGGAGCGACGTGTGGAGCTTCACGGTCGGCTCTTCGCAAACGCCAACCCCGGCGGTTTCATCCAGACGTGGATGTACAGAA
>JBDRTC010000356.1:0-6295 GCA_043824335.1 Planctomycetota bacterium
CGGTCGCCGTAGAAGCAGCTCATGCACATCAAGTGGTGCGGCCGGATCCGGAGCGTCTGGGCCTGGTAGATCGCGGCGACCGACGCTTTCTTGAAGTCTGCCTTCTCCTGCTCGTCCCGCGGCGGAATCACGGCGTTGACCCCCAGCGCGTGCCCCCGTTCGTAGTCGCCGCTGGCAGCCCGGGGACAACCCCGCCACGTGTCGGCGGTGACCGGCTCGTAACCGCAGACTCCCTTGGCGGTGGGAACGTTGGTCAAGAGCCGTTCGAACATGTCGAAGGCAGGCCGGGTGTCGCCAGGCACCAGGCCGAGCTTCTGGAGGATGTCGAGGTCGCGTTTGGCGTTGAACAGCTCGCCCTCGGGGGTGTCCTCCGCGGGGCCGGGATTCTGGTACCGGTAGACGGAGTCGGCGTTGAAGCGGAGGCGGATTAGAATCGTGGGGTCCTCTCGCACCACTGCAAGGATCTCGGTCAGCCTCGCATCGCCGAGGTCCGTGGTTAGCCCCTCGCCAATCCGGCAGACGACGCACATCAACTGATAGGGTCGGACTTCGAGAATCTTCGCCTCTGCCGGAGGCTGTGTCACCGTGCCCGGCTGTGTCACCGTGCCCGGCTGCGTCGCTCCCACGGCGCCGGTGGCCTCCAGCGACGTCAAGCCCAGGGTTGCCGCCGCTCCAGCCTTGGCAAAGACTCGTCGAGTGATTCGCTGGCCCATGATCGCCCTCCCTCAATTGAACGGACATGTTTCGGCTGAAGTACCCTAACCCTCACAGGCGCAGCTCGACGGACCGCAGTCAGATATGCTATCCGAGGGACGAGAGCAAAGCAACCGGTCTGACGATGCTGTGTCTCAGACGTGCACGTGCTCCTTTTGGACAGGGTCTGCGACGAGAGTGATCGGATCGTGAAGCGCGTTCTGGTTGGTGCGGTCCTGGGCTTCCTCGAAACTCCGCTGCGTCGGCGCCCGTTGAACGGACGTGGAGGCGTCCTCCCAGGCGTTTGCTTTCTCGAGCCCGCCGGACTACACTTCCGGTTGCGGCTGTCGGGCCGCCTCAAGAAAGGAAAAGCCATGCAGATTCGCGACGTACTCCTCCTGTGCGCCGCCATCCTTGTCTATCCTGAATCTCTAGTTGGCCAACCCTATCAGCCCACCGAGAGGACCGTGCTGCTGGACCATCTGGATGAGAGCTTTGTGCCCGACGGGTCACACCTGACGAGGCCCGCCGTGATCCAGCCGTCCGGGGAGTTTGCCGGCGGCCGGCCCGGGAAAGGGAGCCGGTTTGTCGACGGCAAGTTCGGCAAGGCGCTCGAGTTTCACGGGCTGATGAATATGCCGTATCCGGCCCAGGGCAACATCAACTTGAGTGCGGGTGCGGCCGAGTTCCGGGTCGCCCTGAACTTCGACGCGGAGGAAGTCATCAAGGCGCCGGGCGTGCTCAGCAACCAGCTCTTCTTCACCGTCCGGGGACCGGGGCGCAGCCAGGTCTGCGTGTACTCCTGCCTGAAGGTCATCTGTGTCGGGGTCCGGGATCGTGCCGGACAGCTCGTCGCATACGGAAATTTTTCCGAATACTGGAGAAAAAACGACTGGCATCACCTGGAACTTCGTTGGGGCAAGCAGTTGGAGCTCTGGTGCGACGGGAATCGCCGCGCGACCCTCGACTGGCAAGGGCTGTTTGGCCCGGTCGACGTGAAGCCGGACGAGGTGCGTCTTAGCTTTGGCAGTCACGTCGGCTGGAGCAGCGTCGAAAGCGAGTTCGCCCTGGACGAGTTCCGCATTCTCGGTCCCGGCGGCGAGCAGGTGCCCGACTGGCCGGCCATGACCGTCCCCCGCATGAAAGCGCCCGTCATCGACGGCGAGATCGGCGAGGAAGAGTGGGCCGGCGCCGCGCAGACAACGGGATTTTCGGGGCTCAACGACCACGCGCTGGTGGAGGACCAGACCGTCGTCAGCACGGGATGGGACGACGAAGCCCTCTACGTCGCTTTCGAGTGCCTGGACCCTCAGAAGCGACCGGTTACGGCAACGCTCACGGCCCGCGATTCAGGAGTTTATGGCGAAGATGCGGTGGACGTCTTCCTCAAGCCGCGACCCGGGGCCTCTCCGTATTACCAGATCACAACCAATGCGATCGGAACCTTGTACGACTCCCGCGTTACGCCGGCGGCCCCGCCTCAAGCCGACCCGGGCTTCAACCCGAACGTGACCGTGAAAACGACCAACGCTCCCGGGCGGTGGACGGCCGAGCTGAAGATTCCCTTTTCGGAACTCGACGGCGGCGCGACTCCGAAGGACGGCGACCACTGGCGAGCGAACTTCTGCCGCGACGCCGCGACCAACCTTCGGTCGGTGCCCGCCAGCCGGCTATCGTCCTGGGCGCATACCGCGGGCAACTTTCACACCTGGGACGCCTTTGGAGAGATCCGTTTCCGCAACAGCGATCGAGGCATCCGCCTCGGTCCGCTGGGAGACTGGGCGCAAGGCCGAATCGAAACCCGGGTGACCATGACCGGCCTGGCCTTCGACCCCCTGGTGACGGTCCGGGGTAAGCTCGTGGGGGCCGACGCAAAGACGATCGTCGAAACCGAAAACCGCCTGGCCGACTACAAGGCCCTGACCGTCAAGACGCCCCCGCTGGTCACCGGCCCTTACCGCCTGACCATCCAGGCGGCCACGGCAGAGGGCGACCTCTACTATCAGCGGTTGCCGTTTCGGGTGAACAAGCCCTACGACGTAATGGCCGAGGGCCACCCCTACGAGGGCAAGCTGTGGGTGACGTCGAACATCGCGGGTCTTGTGGACGCCCCGCCGGGCCTGGTGGCCCGCTCGCGGCTCATTGAAGGCGAAGAAGTCATTGCCACGTGTGAGACCGGCGAGTTCGTCCGGGGACGCGGAGCGGCAGCCATCGACATTGATGATCTGCCTCCAGGGAAGTACTTGGTGAAGTCGGAGGCCGTCGCTCCCGACGGCAAGACGCTGGCCGGGGCCGAGGCCGAGTTCGAGCAGTTTGCCAAGCCAACGTGGTGGCGCTGCCGGGCGGGCCTCGACCACTGCATTCCCCCGCCCTGGGAGCCGGTGCGCGTCACCGAAGAGGGAATCCACGTCCTGGGGCGCGTCTACCGCTGTGGGGACGGCTCGCTGCCGGAGCAAGTCGTTAACTGGGGACAGGAACTCCTTGCCGCCCCGATCACGCTGAAATTGACGACCGGCGGAGAGACGGCCGATCTTGCTCGCCTGCGCGCACTTGACGCGGCGGCCCCGAATGACGTGTCCGTGCGACACTCTCGCACCCGCCTGGGCCCGCTCGAAGTGAGCCTGACGACCACCACCGAGTTCGACGGGCTCCAGCGCTATGACCTGACTCTCACGCCCACGGGCACGGCCGAAGTGTCGAGCCTGCTGATGGAGATCCCCGTCAAGAGCAGGCACGCCACGTTCCTGCTGCCCTCCAACGGCATCTCCTCCACGGCAACGGTCCTTGGCAAGACTCCCTGGCAGAGCCGATTCCTGCCCCAGGTGTGGGTGGGCAATGATGACATTGGCTTCGCGTGGTTCGCCGAGAGCGATCAGTTCTGGCGGCCCCGCGACGAAGAGATGCTGGAAGTATCGCCGGAGGGCGACCGAACCGTCATCCGGTGCAAGATGATCCGCGAGCCGCTCCGCGTGGAGGAGCCGATCACGATCACCTTCGGACTGATGGCCACGCCGGTCAAGGACGCCCACGCCGGCGACCCGTTCTGGTTCCGCTTCGGTGACGAAACGAGTGGGCAGGTGCCGCCGGAGTCCTTTCACTACCCCGGGGCCGGCAACCTCGACCCGACTGGGGGCACGCTGGAGTTCTGGTTGGCGCCGGCCCGGAGTGCGGGCGGGGCCTGGCGCGAAGTCGTCAGCCTGACGGGCGACGGCGGCGGATTGTCTTTGGCCTTCAACCACGCCTCGGAGCAGGTGATGAATCTGACCGTCACCAGCGGGGACCGGAAAGAGACGCTCACCGCCAAGGGGATGCAACTCCAGCCGAACCGGTTCACCCACGTGGCCGTCACCTGGGGCGAGAAGGTCGAGCTGTTCGTCGGCGGGAAGCGCTACGGCACGCTCCGCGCAAGTCTGCCGGCCGGCATGGCCAACGAGCCCGCGAAACTCGGCTTGCGGTTCGGCGCGGCCGGCGCGTGGCGCGGCTACACGCGGATCGCCGTTGACGAGGTCCGGGTGTCTGGCGAGATCCGCTATCAGGGAGACGCCGCCGAAGTGCCCCAAGCCCCCTTCCAGCCGGACGGGCAAACGCTCCTGCTCGATCACCTGGACGACACGTTTCGCCCCGACGGCGAGGACGCCGAGACCCGCGGAGCGGTCATCTCCGGCGCGGCCGGTGAACTGGGTGGCATACCCAGCATCGGCTGCCAGTTTGTCGACGGCCGGTTCGGCCCGGGGCTCGAAATCGCCAACGGCGACGTGCTGCAACCGGAGGAGGCCGCGAAACAATTCGGATACAACGCCTCGCTGTTCTGGTTCTGGCTGGAACCGAACGGCTCGAAATACGGCTGGCCGGCGCCGTTGTTTCGAGAGACTGAGATCGCCGATCTCCGCGAGAAGGTGAAGCTCTCGAACGATCTCGGCCTGCAAAGCTCGACCTACATGGGCTACCCGGCCGTCGGGGCGCCCTCGCCACTTAGTGCCCAGTTCGGCCCTGAGTGGAGCCGCCGTCCCTTGTCCACCCAGCCTGCCGAGCCGCCCCCGGGGCACTACTTTTGGGACGTGTGCGGGCGAAGCGGCTTTGCCGACTACATGGCCGCGGGCACCGAGTGGATTCTGGACGACCTGGGTTTCATCGGCTGCTACACCGACGGGCTCGCCCAGGTCTACCCTTGCCGGAACACGCACCACGGGTGTGGGTACGTCGATGAGAACGGCACGCTCCGTTCGACCTGGCCCCTGTTCGCCACCCGCGAAATGCTCAAGCGGATGTACAAGCAAATTCACGCCAGACACCCAAACGGATACCTGGTCAACCACGTTTCGTTCAACACGATCATCCCGAGCATGTCCTTCACCGACGTCTACTACACCGGCGAGCACGAGCAGTACGAGGACCTCGTGAAGTTCCGGGTGCGCTGGCAGGGGAAGCAGTGGGGCATCTGGCCCGTGCTGCTTGGCCCGGACTCGCACAGCTACGAGTCGCTCCACATGACCTACTGCCTGCTTCACGGCGTGTCGGTGTGGCCCCAGGGTTTCCTCGGCCGCAACGACATGTCTCGCAAGACGTCGAACCTCTGGCGGACCTACGACCGGTTCGGCTACCGCGAGGCCCAGTGGATTCCCTACTACCTCGCCGAACCGTCTCTGGCCAAAGCCGACAACGAAAAAGTGAAGGTGAGCTTGTATTTGCGAAAGGGCAAGCGGGCGCTGGCGATCGTGGGCAACCTGGCGCACGAGCCGGTCAACGCGAGCGTCACCATGGACCTCAAGGCCATGGGACTGGCCGGCGACTCGGCAACGAACGCGCTGGACGGCCGTCCGATACGTCTCGAAGGGAACGTTCTATCTGCCCGGCTGCGGCCGGTGAGTTTTGTGCTGGTCTGGGTGGAGTGATGCGGGGGACACGCAGGAGAATCTCCGACATCTCCTTCATGATCTCGGACATCTTGCGGGGTCGTTTGGCCATCGTGACACGAGTTGCTTTCAGTTGGGTGCGCAGGAAACTGAGAGGTGATTCATTCGTCTTCTGCCCAGCACTCGCAAGAAGGGGCACTTTTCGCGGCACGGAGTGCCGTGGTTACTTTGGCGGCAGTTCCGCCGCGATCCAAATCAGGTAGACTTGTTTCTCGTGGGCGTCCTCAGTGTCCTTGTACGAAGCGACCGTTCGCTCCAGGCCCTCGCAAAGCTTGGCCGTGGTGCTGAAATAGGACTTGTCGGCGGCGTATTGCGATTGGCCGGATAGCCGCTTGAGCCTGCCCTCGGACAGCATATTGAGACGTTCGCAGGTCGCAGCCAGATACCCGACGGCCAGCCGGGCGTGGGCCGCTTCGTAGCTATCGGCCAGCCCGGCGGACAGGAGCCCTTGGTGGAACTTGCGGATGCGGGCGATTCTCGCGTCGATCTCCACTAGCTTCGGTGCCAACTCCTCCTTCTTGGACACGACCTGCTTGCCGTCGACGTACAGGGCCAGCCCTCCCTCGGCGTCGACCGTGGCCGCCACGTGCACCCACACGTCGGGCTTGAGCTTGGCGTCGTAGCCCAGCGCACCCCGCTCGGTGATCAGGCGCAGCGAGTTGCCGGGATGCGTATCCAGCAGGTAGCCG
>JBDRTC010000357.1:0-2711 GCA_043824335.1 Planctomycetota bacterium
GCAGCCGAGCGCAGCAGTACCAAAAACTCTTCCCGGCGATGATCACCGATTGGCGCAAGAACTGGGGCCAGGGCGATTTCCCCTTCCTCTTCGTCGAGTTGGCGCCGTTCCGATACGGGAACCTCGACCCCAGGTGCCTGGCCGAGTTGTGGGAAGCGCAATTGCGAACACTCTCCTTGCCCAACACGGGGATGGCCGTCACGACCGACGTCGCCAACGTCAAGGACATCCACCCGAAGAACAAGCAGGACGTCGGCCGCCGGCTCGCCCTCTGGGCACTGGCCAACACGCACGGCAAGGACCTGGTGTACAGCGGGCCCTTGTACGAGTCGATGTCGGTGGAAGCGGGCAAGATCCGCGTCCGGTTCAAGCACGTCGGCGGAGGGCTGGTGGCCAAGGGTGGCGACCTGACGCACTTCACCATCGCGGGGGCCGACGGCCAGTTCGTGCCGGCCACGGCGACGATCGACGGCGACTCGATCGTGGTCCACGCCGAACAGGTGGCCGAGCCGGCGGCCGTCCGCTTCGGCTGGCGCGACGACGCCGAGCCCAACCTCTTCAACGCCGAGGGCCTGCCCGCCTCCCCGTTCCGGACCGATGACTTCGAGATGGTCACCGCGGGCAGCAAGTAACTGGACTCTTGCAGGAGTCCGGCAAGTAACCACCCGCGCTTCAGGGCGGGAGAAAACCGAGGACACTCGGCAATGAAATGGTCGTGGAAGCTGGGGCAGGTGGCCGGGATCGGGATTTTCGTCCACTGGACGTTCCTGTTGCTGATTGCGTGGGTCGTCTACCAGCTCTACGTGTCGGAAGGGAGCAGCGCCGCCGGAGTCGTCCACGGGATCCTGTTTGTGCTGACGATTTTCGCCTGCATTGTGCTGCACGAGCTGGGCCACGCCCTGATGGCCCGACGGTTCGGCATCCAGACCCGCGACATCACGCTGTTGCCTATCGGCGGCGTGGCCCGGCTCGAAAGGATGCCCGAGAAACCGATGCAGGAGTTGTGCGTGGCGTTGGCCGGCCCGGCCGTGAACGTGGCGATCGCGGTGGTGCTGTTCGCAGTGCTCGTGGTGTGGTTTGGGCTGGCCGCGTTGTCAGATCCGGCCCGGCTTTCCGAGACGTTCGGCGCCGCCGGTCTTCTTCTGCTGATGGTGACGGCCGCCAACGTGATCCTGGTGATCTTCAATCTCATTCCCGCGTTTCCCATGGATGGTGGCCGGGTGCTCAGGGCGCTGTTGGCCCTAAGGCTAGACTACGTGCGGGCGACCCAGATCGCCGCGGGCATCGGCCAAGGGCTGGCCGTCCTTTTCGGGATTATCGGGCTTTTCGGGATTCGCGGCCTGTTGGAACCGGAGCCGTTTCTGCCGTTCATTGCCCTGTTCGTCTACCTCGGGGCACAGCAGGAAGCCCGAATGGTTCGGATCCGCTCCGTGATGCGGGGCGTGCCGATCCGGGCGGCCATGGTCACGCGGTTCCGCATCTTTGCCCCGGACGAGCCGTTGGCGTCGGTGATCGGCGAGTTGCTGGTGGGCGGGCAGCAGGACTTCCCCGTCGTTGAGGAGGACCGGATCGTGGGAATGCTCGTCCGCCGCGATCTTTTGGCCGCAATCGCCGAGGGCCGGCAGAACGTGCCGGTCGCCGAGGTGATGCGCCGCGACTGCCGCATGGTCGACGAAGCCGCGATGCTCGACGCCACGTTCCAAGAGATGCGCGAAGGCGACTGTTCCACCGTGCCCGTCTTGCGGGAGGGAAAGCTGGTCGGACTGGTCACGCTGGAGAACGTGGGCGAGTGGATGGTGATCCAAGCCGCCCTGCGCAAGGCCAAGGCTCGGAGTGACGGGGGGGGCTAGTGCCCAGCGACGATTGATTTTGTGGGTGGCACTGGCGTCTCGCCAGTGTCAGGGCTCAAGCACTGGCGAGACGCCAGTGGCACCCTCTTTCAACGGGCTGCCAGCAAGGCCATGCCAAAGACTCTCGATTGCATCGTGTGCGGCTCGTGCGTGGCCGACGTGCTCGTTCGCCCCGTCCGGCTCGACGTGCCTTTCGGCGATGGCAAGGCGATCGAGGTCGACCCGATTGAAGTGTCCACCGGCGGGATCGTGTCGAACTCGGGCATCGCCCTGGCGCGGCTGGGCATGAAGGTGGCGGCCCTCGGCTACCTCGGCTGTGACGAGTGGGCCGCGATGATCCGCCGGCGCCTGGCCGCCGAGGGGATTGATACCGGTGGCCTCCTCGCGCATCCCACGGCAGGCACGACCACGGCCATCGTGATGATCGACTCCCACGGCCGGCGGAGTTTCGCCTATTGTCCGGGGGCAACCGAACAGTTAAGCGCGCCCGCGCTTCTGGAGCACCTCGACCTTTTCGCCCAAAGCCGCATGGCGCTCATCGGATACTACGCGCTCTTGCCGAACCTGGAGCATGATCTGCCGGAGGTGCTCAGGGCGATCCGTGAGCGGGGCTGCCGCACCGCGCTGGACTCGGCCGGCGACGGCGGCCGGATCGAGCCCTTGGACCGAATCCTTCCGCACCTGGACGTCTACGTGCCCAGCTACGCCGAGGCCGCCCGTCAAACCGGGCAGGACGACCCGAAACGCATCCTTAAAATGTACCGCGACTGCGGCGCGGGGGGCCTCGTGGGCGTCAAGCTCGGGGCGGAAGGGGCCTTGCTGAGTCCCGTGGCGGGCCAGTACGTGAAGATCGATCCCGTG
>JBDRTC010000358.1:0-7846 GCA_043824335.1 Planctomycetota bacterium
GCGCGACCGTGGGCTCTGGTGTTTGACGCCTTCGGCGTGAGGTTCTTGCCGCGACTCTGGCGTTTGACCACTTCGGTGTGAGCGGTTTCACCATAGGATCGTCAATACCCGACCATTCAACGGCCGGTTGTTGCCTCATGCTCCACATAGAGCGTCGGTTGCCCGTTCAACGACCCGTCGTGGGATTGGGCAGTTCTCCGCCCCGATCCGCTGATCACAAACACCAGGGCGTTGCCTTCGTGCCAATCGGGCTGGTCGACCACTTCCTGAATCAGGGAGGACAAATCGGGCGTGCGCTGATTCTCCAACCGCGCACCTCCCACGGTCCACGGCTCGGGCGACCATTTGACCGAGGCGGCCGTCTTTCGCCGGGACGTGATGTTGTGCTTGACCTTGGCAAACGGCTCGGCATTGGCTGCCAGTTCCGCGTGCAGCACCAGATCGGTCTTTTCGGAACCGGGTTGCCCCGGATAGGCCGTGAACTGTACATACGCCCGCTTGATTTGAGCTCCTTGGGGAACCGGAGTATCTTGAAAGCGTATGCCCACAACCTGATCACCTCTCTTGTTATCGTGGGTCAACTCCAGATCGTAACTGTCCAGGTACATCTGTCCCTCGCCGTATTCTTCTGCATCGTCGTAATAGCGGTAAGGGAACCTCAGCCTCGGCAGTTCGGCCAGAGACTCCGTGGCCGCGTCGTCCTGGGGATGCTCCTTGAGGTGCGTCTTCAGGAGCTTCGTCAAAGCGACCTCAGCCTCTGCATGTGCTACCGCTGGGTCCGGGTACCTATTCGTCAGATTGTAAGAGTGGTGCTTCCGCATATTCTTCAGAGTGCAATAGAACCTGTCGATACCGTACCGGCGGGCCCAGGTGTCGGGCTCCGACTGCATGGCCGACTTCAACTTGCTCAACAGTCCGGCCTCGGCTCGGGGAGACCTCTCCCAGTAGCTCTTCGCTTCATAGACCTCGCCGTCGTAACTCAAGAACAACCAGGACGAGGGTCTGTGATGTACACACCGCGTGGTAGGCACGACTGAGCCGAAGTATTCCAGTTGTAGTTTCCTCGCGTCCTTCCAGGTCATGCCTTCTTGAGCAGGCCAGTCCACCGGCAGCTCTACGTCGAGGCCCGATACTCCTTCCGTCCCGGGGCCAAACATATACGCATAGCTGCACCGCGTCTTGGGATCTTTGGCACCCTCAAGCGGTTTTCCGCCGCTGTGGTCGGCGGGGCAGAGGAGCAGATCGGTATTCTGGAGATAATCCGGATACAGATCCGCAAACCCGTCAGGCACGTCGCCGTGGTCGTTCTTGTACTGCTCGATCGCCTTTCCTATCTTTCTCAGGTTGGCGGTGCACATCTCCTTGGCCAATTCGTCTGACACGACCATCTGCATCATCCGGAGCCGGCCTTGTTCGACCCGTCGGATCGCAACGAATGCGATCTGTCGGCCGTCAGGATGTATCCCCAAGCGGTAGTTGACGGAAGTGGCCGGGAGTTCACCGACTTGTTCGGGCGGGCCCCCGTCAGCAGCGATTCGCCACAGTTTCGCCCCTCCCTGGTTGCCGTTCACGAACAGCACGTGGCGACTGTCCGGCGTCCACGTCATCGTCCAACGAATGCGTTCGTTGAATTCCCCCTCGAACCGAAGCAGTTCGCGGGGCTCGCCGCCGTCGGTTGGGACGATCCACAGTGCGTTCTTCGTCCCGATGAGCAGGCGCAGGCCGTCAGGCGAGACGGCGAAAGCGCAGAAGCCGACATCGCCCTCCGGATTACGGCAGATTTCTTTCTCCTCGCCCGTCTGTAGATCCCGCGCCATCACACGCCAGTGCGTACGCTCGTTCGGGGCATCCGGCTTGAAATGCGAGCGGATGAAGAAGACCGTCGCTCCGTCGGGTGAGTATTCTCCCCATGATGTCCTGTCGCATTCAACGCGGCAATTACGGGACGGAGACTGCCAATTGGCCTTTTCCTCGGCGTTGAGCACGAGAGGATCGAGCTTGCCGGTCGCCAGCTCGACCTGAAAGAGACCAATACGTCCTGCTTCACTCGTCCCACGCATGAGAATTGCGAGCCCGTTGGGATTCCAGCGGAGCCCGGGCGGCGGTCCACCGTGACTAAACCTGGGCGAGAGGGTAATCTGGCGCTCCTGGCCGGTTTCCAGGGATCGAATCACGATGTTTCCGGGACCGTACAGCGGTCCCTCGGGCGATTGTATAGTAGCCGGTGCTACGTAATAGGCTAGGTACTTCCCGTCAGGGGAGAATTCAGGGGATAGTACTCTTTCCGTCCCGGTTGTCGGCCGCGATATCAACTTCGGGGCGTTCAGTAGCTTGCCGCTGTCGGGATCGAGGGCCCCGAGATAGACGCCGCCAACAAGCTTGGACTCGCCCCGTTCACTATAGTAGAAGGCCCAACCGCCAGTGGGCGTCCGCACAGGGCCTCGAAGATACCTTGTTGTGCCTTGGGCCACCAGGCGGCGTGGGCCCACAGGCTTTCCGTCCACGACCCGAATCATCCAGGAATCCCACACCTCTCCGCGGCGGTTGCCACGAAACAGGAGATTGTTGCCATCCGGCATCCAGCGCGGAATATCTTCGTTGGCCGGGCCCTCGATCAGAGGGATTTCGGGGCCGCCATCCAGCGGAATCAGGAAGATGTCCTCTTGCTTCGATGCCGCGTCCACGATCCGGCCGTATGCCACGTAGCGGCCGTCCGGGGAGAACCGAGGCGCCGGGAGGCCGTTTTCCTCCGGAGTGAGCGTCTTGAGCACCCTCATCGAACCATCCGCGACCGAGATCGTGGCAATGCGAACCGAGTAGCTACTTAGCGTGCCGGATTCACCAGAGTAGAACGAGGCCAGCACGAGTTGGCTGTCCGGAGACCATTCGAAGAACCTAATTGCGCTTTTCTCTTCGTTTGGATAGAGGATGCGCTCCTGGCTACGTCGATTCCTGCCACCCGCAGCAGGTCGCGCCCCTCGCTGCCACTCCACTCTGTGTAGGCCACCCATTTGTTGCCTGGTGAAATCGAAGCCCACCGCCAATAGGCCCCTTCTGCATTCAGAAGCTGGTCTTTCCCGGTGCTCAAATCACGGACCATCAGGCCGCCGGTTTCGGTATCGCTGAAAGCGCAATACCGGCCGTCGCGGGAAATGGCCAGCACGTTGAGATCGCCCAAGCCGTGAAAAGGCCAAGTCTCCTGGAGCCCGATCCCCGCCGCCGCTTCGGACTCCGGCACATGGCCCAGCGCGGCCAGTTGCCCGCGGGCCTGTTCGAGAAGGTTCGCTTGACCGGGAAACTCCTTGATCAGCTCCTCGAACGTCGCGACGGCTTTTTCGTTTTCGCCCTTCTTCACGTGGCACATACCCAGCCGGTACTTGGCCTGGGCCACGTGCGGGCGATTGGCCTTGGCGTCGGCGACGATCTCTTGATAGATCTTCATCGCCGCCTCCAGATCGCCGACCGTCTCCTCCTGGTAGACGCCCTTGTGCAGGCGCTCCTCAACCGATTCCGCCCGCGCCGCCATCGTGACGGCCAGTCCCGCAATCAGGGCAACCACGATACAATGTTTCGACCGCATGGCTTCAGCCTCCTTCCAAAAGGTACCTCAACAGGCCCAAGGACTGAAGGCATCCTACAAAACGAATGTTACGGTTTCGTCACGGTTTGGTACGTTTTTCGTCCTTTTTTCCACGGGCCGCCAACCCCGGTCACGCGGTCGGAACGCAAGAGGGAGTGGCGGGAATCCGCACTATTGAAGACCGGCGGCGGCAGCCCCGCTCAATTGGGGGCCGGAGATTTGTGGAGCGTAGCCGAGGGCAGCCTACGACCCCCGAACCACGACTTGGGGCGGGGCCTGGCCGTCGAGCTCGGCCAGGCGGAGCTCGACCGAACCGGTCTTTCCGGAGACCGCTTCCTGAAACTCCTTGGGGTTGCCGACGGCCACCCGATCGACGTGGCTGACCAGCATCCCGGGGCGCAATCCGGCCTCCCACGCCCGGGTTGCCTCCTCTACGTCGGCAACGACCACGCCTTCGTCGAAAGCCGGCCCGGCAAGACCGCCCCCGGCGAACGGGTCGAGCAACGCCGAGGGATAGTCGACCCGCATGCCGCGCCACGCCGGCGCCGGGGCCGTGACGACCTTCTTGCCCCGCACCTTCAGCTTGGTGAGGGCGATATCCAGCTCGAGCCGCTGATCGTCGCGGAGGACCCCCAGGCGCACGACCGACTCGACCGGCAAGCGGCCGACCTCGAGGACAAGCTCGTCGGCGTCGTGGATCGCCTTGCCGTTGACCGTGGTCACGATATCGCCCGACTGAAGGCCGAATCGCTGGCCCGGCATGCCGGGCACAACCCGCTCGATCAGGGTCCCCTGGAGCCCGCTCAACACGGCCTCGGGCCGCAGATTGACCGGTGCGATCCCCAGGAAGCCGTATTCCACCTCTCGCCCCAGCTTCAAGGCCTCGACCACGCGGCGGAAGGTCTCGTCGACCGGAAAGGCGTACCCCGCCGACCGCTCGTACCCGGCCGTGGCCGCCAGGGCAGTCGTCAGCCCGACCATCTCCCCCTTGAGATTCAACAGCGGACCGCCGCTGGTGCCCAGGTTCAGCTTGGCGTCGGTTTGGATCAGCGTGCCGAAGTGGTGAAGCGTGCTCTTGCCCGTGGGATGGGCCTCGTCCGACACCAGCGGGGCCTTTCGGGCCAGATTCGCGACGATCCCCCAACTGGCGCTGACCTGGCCGTCCCGGGCGATGGCGTATGGATTGCCCAGGGCGATCACGAACTGGCCCTTCCTGAGCGTGGGAGCGTCACCCAGGGAAATCGGCTCCAGGTCGGTTGCCTGAACCGCGAGCACCGCCAGATCGCTACGGGGATCGGCGCCCTTTACGGTCGCCAGGAAGACCTTGCGATCGTGGGTCGTCACGTAGTAGTCGCTATCCTCCCCCAGCACGTGATACGCGGTGAGGATCAGCCCTTGGCGATCCACCACCACGCCCGTGCCATACTCGTTGGGAATGAAGTCCGGGTCGGTCGGGCGCGGCGACCCAAAGAGAGTGGTCCGCTCACCAAACGGATCGGGACGGAACTCCAGGTTCAAGGTCTCGCCGGCACGGGGCTTCTCAACCCGGGCGATGGCCACCACCGACCGCTCCGCCCGAGCGATCGCGTCGACCACGACTTGCTCCATCGCGGTCGCCACGCCCAGGGCTGAAGGCTCCTGCCCCAGAACCCAACCGCTCGCCGGCCCCAAACAGACCAGCACCCCAATCGACGCCAGTCCGGCCCTGCGACGCAGGATCGCGGCCCAGCCATTGGGGGGGTCGGGCTCAGGTTGGATTCGCCTTGCCATCTCCGAGCCCTCGCGAGGGTGAGGTTCCCGGTCCGGCGTTCTGGACACCCGGTCGCCGAACCCGCCCCTTCCACAGAATATACCCCACCGCGAACGGCCCGACTACCAAGGCCCCCTGTCCGGGGATCTTCCTCCGAACAGCCCGGATTCTTCACAAAGCGTGTGGCACAGGCTTCCAGCCTCTGGCTGGGCAAGAAAGGCAAGATGTCGGTGCTACTCGTGGTCTGTCAAGCTCGAAATGACGGGTTGGGTGCCACTGGCGTCTCGCCAGTGCTGCCGTGGAAGCACGGGCAAAATGCCCGTGGCACCCGTCAAAACAGCCTTGACAGACCACTCGGGCGGCAAATGAATAATCCGCGACGGTGCCCTACTCGCCCTTGTCCTCGGCAAGCCCGAGGATGACGAACACCTTGTGTTTGAGTTCCTCGCAGAGCTTGGGATTCTCTTTGAGATAGGCGCGGACCTTTTCGCGGCCCTGCCCCAACTGGTCGTCGCCGTATCGGAACCAGGCGCCGGTCCGCGTAATCAACTTGTGGGCCATGGCCAGGTCCAGAACGTCGCCCTCGTAGCTGATGCCGTCGGCGTGCATCATGTCGAACTCGGCGGAGCGGAACGGGGGGGCGACCTTGTTCTTCACCACCTTGGCCTTGACCCGCTGGCCGATGATCTCCTCGCCCTCCTTGAGCGACCCGATCCGCCGGATGTCGATGCGGCACGAGCTGTAGAACTTCAACGCCCGGCCGCCCGGCGTTGTTTCCGGGGAGCCGAACATCACCCCGATCTTCTCGCGGATCTGATTGATGAAGATCACGGCCGTTTTGCTCTTGGCGATCGCACCGGTGAGCTTCCGCATCGACTGGCTCATCAGCCGGGCCTGCAAGCCGACGTGCGAGTCGCCGATCTCCCCCTCCAACTCCTTGCGGGGGAGCAGGGCGGCGACCGAGTCGACCACGATCACGTCCACCGCGTTGGAGCGGATGAGCATCTCGGTGATCTGCATCGCCTCCTCGCCGCTGCCGGGCTGGCTGACCAGGAGGGTGTCCAGCTCGACGCCCAGCTTCTTGGCCCAACTGGGATCCAGGGCGTGCTCGGCGTCGACGAAGGCGGCGATCCCCCCGCCTTTCTGCGCGCCGGCCACCACGTGCAGGGCCAAAGTGGTCTTGCCGCCCGACTCGGGCCCGAACACCTCGACCACGCGGCCCCTCGGGATGCCCTGGCCTCCCAGGGCGATGTCCAACGAAAGACTGCCGGTGGAAATCCCCTCGATCGGCCCCCTCTTCTCCAGCCCCAGGGGCATGATCGCCCCCTCTCCGAACTGCTTTTCGATCTGGGCAACCGTTGTCTTCAGCGTGGGGTTGCCGTCCAGCATCGAGTTGGCTGCCTGCGACGCGTCCGACTCCTTGGCCGGCTTGTCTTGTTGCGGTCCTTTCTTGGGCATGCGATTGTCCGTTCTTGTTTTTGTGGGAGACACCATGGGCACAGTCCTTTTTCTCGAAGGCGACAAGTGAACACCTGGATAGTATACTGGTGTCCACTATTCCCTTCAAGAGCCCTTTGACGGTTTCCTTCTTCGCCTTGCGGGGGAAAAATGGGGCCCCTGCTACCCCAGCCCCTGATCTTAGCAGGCGTCACGCGGTCTTGCCGAGGGGCCAATGCCCGTTTTGGACGTTTTTTCGAGTAGCCCGGGTGGTGTGTGCCGTTACGGAGCCGCCACGAGCAGTTCCGCGTCGTCCACCCACAAGGCGCCGGGACCGCCGCGGCGGGAAAACCGCCTCCCCCAGGCGCGATCGTCGCCCATTTTGCCGGGTTCGCAGCGTTCCTACCGAGGGGAGCGGCCGGCGACTCAATGGTTGGCGGATCCGCTCTCCACCCCCTACACTGGGAAGAACCTGCGGGGCAACCGGTTTCTTGGGCCGCACTGGCCGGCCAAAGCCCCTCCGATAGCACGGGCCCGAGTCTGGGGATCAGCAAGTGACCTCGGGGAATCCGCCACATGCACCGTACCTCTCGTAGATTCGCAAAGTCTATCCTTGCTCGACTGGGCGCCGCCTCGGGAGCCTGCGCCGCTTTACTGATACTGTCCGGTCCCGCCGTGGCCGACGATTGGCCTTTCTTCCGCGGCCCGAATTCGAACGGCGTGTCGGCCGAAACGGGCTGGACGACCCAGTGGCCCGCCTCCGGACCCAAAATTGCCTGGCGGACCGACGTGGGCATTGGCGCGTCGAGCGTCGGCGTTCTCGGAGGTCGCGTTGTCACGATGGGCAGCCGCAAGAACAAGGACGAGGACGTCGTTTGGTGCCTCGATGCCGACAGCGGCAGGGTCCTCTGGCAGTTCGCCTACCCCTCGAAGTTCGACGGGTGCATTCCGCACTTTGTAAGGTCAGGTGGTCTGGGCGTAGGCGTTGGTGCCGGTTTGGCGGGCTTGGTGGCGGAGCCAGAAGGAGTCGAGGGGGGCGGAGTCACTGAGGTAGTCGGCTCGTAGTTGGAGAACGGCCT
>JBDRTC010000359.1:0-2744 GCA_043824335.1 Planctomycetota bacterium
CGTTGGAGTGGAGCCATCCGGAACCTGGAGCGGGTCGAGGTCGTCGAGCTCAACCCCGACGCTGCAACCAACCACACGGACGAGGCTCATGCCGCGGCTGCGTGATCACATATCAGGCGACAACAATCTTGACGCTCACCGTGATGGGGGGCCAATGAGTAGGCCGTCTGAGTCCATCGGCTGCACGACTGAGGCTGGTTGCGTCGACCATGAGGCTGGTTGGCTACCAACGCTCATCTCCAGACCGCGAACGGATCCACCCAAGAAATCGGCGCCAACAACATCGCCGTACTCGTCGAGCAAATAGAGTTCACCTCCATCGTGCTCTGAATCGAGCTTGAATCGTTCGTGCGGCTTGGGACTCTCGACAATTCGCACGTCTACCAACTCGCCTGCGTGCGTGCCTCTCGCGACGATTCTGAAGCTGGACGTTGGAACTCCAGTGGCATAGATACTTGTGCCGACAGTTCGCAAGTCGCCGAATGTCACGCCCCGAAAGAGAACGCGGTACTCAGGCCAGACAACCAAGAAGCCTCCCAGAAGATCTGGACGTTTCCGCAGGTCGATGCCGAGACGACTCTTCAGCTCTTGCCTTAGGAATGCCACACCCTTGGATTTAACTTCGACCTCAAGCTCCTGAGTATTTGGCTCCCGCTCGGCAACGAACGACACGCTCGGGAGCCAAGGCAGGAGGTCCTTGTACGGCAGAGCGTCACGCGGAACAAGTCGCGGTCGATGCCATTCACCGCGGCAGCGGATCGGCGTCGGCGCTCCGTGCTGGTGATTCACTACTGGAATCACGAACGTGCCTGCCTCCTCGTCAAAGCAGAGCAGTTCGTCGACATCTGACAGTGGCATCTTGGCGGTGAAGCACACGAGTCGATGCGAGGTTGCGGGCAGAGACTCCGGCACCCTTGCGGGATTTGTGTACTCGAAGCCCCCCTCATCCGGTTCAAGAGAATTCTGACGCAGGATCAGGACGGAGTAGACGTTGATGTACTTTGGCTCATTCTCCTTCGGCTGAAGACGCTCAAGAACCCAGCAGGTCAGCTCAGCAGATTGATACCTGTTGGAGCGCCGGTCCCCTGCTGGACTGTACGATTCTTCCTGGTTCTCGTTCGGTTGCATGTCTGGCTATACCTGATTGCCTTATGCCATCAGCCTAGCCTCAAACAAGCGCCCTCATCAAGCAGTGAGCCGGGAGGCGTGTCGCTGTTCTCGGAACCCTGGTCACACTCCCCCATCCCCTCGATCGACCCGTTGCCGAGGACTGCTGGAGAGGTGTTCTGGTTGTCGTTGCTTGGAGCTGCGTCGTCGCTGCAAGAGGCGAGAAGCAGCGGAGGCAAGGCTGAGTAGATGGCGGTGGCTATCACGGTACACACCCTCGACACTGTGTAGACCACGGCATTATCTCACGCGGGCGGAGCTGCTGGAAGGATGAATCGGGCGGTCACCTGAGCACCAGTGGTTGATTGCACCGTCACTCGCAATCCAGTTTCAGCACCCGCTCCCTGAACTCACCGTAATTCATCGACGAGCACTCGTAGCCGATTTCTTTGATCCTCTTTCCAGCTCTCTTGTCCTCGGTGACGAGCACTTCGGCGTCCGTGAAGGCACACTCAGCGATGACCGCATCCGCGACCTTCCTGGACTCGCCCTTGTGCCGTTTGTAGGCGGTGCCATCTCCGTAGCGAGCCTCGTCGTACCGTGAGTGGTCATACACAGCGACTGCATCCATAACTTGCTTGACGGGGACCCCAGTTGGAACGCCGCCGAAGGGGCTGTTCTCAAGCTCGTGGCGCACGGTCGCTGGGCAGAGGATCTGCAGCTCTCCCGCGTCGACCAGTTGCTGCACGCGAGCCAGAGCTTCGGCATCCTCGACAAGAAGGTCGTAGATGTTGGAGTCGAGCACAACTCTCGTTGTTCTCCAAGACCCCATCTCAACGCAACCCCTTCGTGCGTCGTGTCTGCCACTTCCGAATTGTCCCCCACCGCCAGTACCTCCTGTCACCAGCTATGTCGGGTTCTGGCACTTCGTGAGTCCCCGCCGCTATCCATATTGCTAGCGTACTCCGATGCATGCCGGTGCGTCTCGCGACCTCACCTATTCCGATTAGCTCGTCATCCGCGTGCTGAGGACCATCATCTACATCCTGATGGTCTTGCTCGAAGAGCCCAGGCCGGTTCTCAACAACCCAGACAACTCCCCTCTTCTTCGCCAAGGCCTTGGCGTCCCGCACATCTCCGAATCGCAGCCCCTTCTTGAATGGGGGTAGGTTGTCCGGATTGCGATCTCTCTTCTTCACAATTCCCCTCCTCCTGTCGCAAAGAGCTTCACACCAGCAGCCTTAGAAAGCTACCAAATCCGACCAAATCCGACCAAACACGAATGCAAAGCACGACCAAACCCGACTGAACCCGACTGAACCCGACCGGGTATAACCACTTGTTTTTGCTTGTCTTTTTCATTGACATTGCTCGGTTTCTCGCTATACTTGGTTCCTGGATGATCAAACGATGATCATACAGGCGAAGAGGACTCCGACCATGACAGAGACCAAGATCAG
Organism: Planctomycetota bacterium; assembly: GCA_043824335.1. GTDB lineage: Bacteria > Planctomycetota > Planctomycetia > Pirellulales > Thermoguttaceae > JBDRTC01. The sequence goes on from JBDRTC010000359.1 coordinate 2,568, forward strand.
TATCACGGCAAGCATCTCTCTCCGCCCTGTACAGGCCCAAACGCTTGCTGCACAGAGCAGCGTGTCCTTCCGGCAAGCGTGTGCAACCGCCGTGCGCTCCCCCCCTCCGACCCCCACGTAGCCGGCCTCGGTTCCTGATCGCGGCGCCGTCACTGCCGCAGGCCGAGGCTCCGATAC
>JBDRTC010000360.1:0-7067 GCA_043824335.1 Planctomycetota bacterium
GCCAGGATTCGTGAATTGGGGGCTGGTGCGGCAGTTGTACTGCCGCACCTTTGGCGCCGGGGAAGGGGTCAATTGGGTGGCACTGGCGTCTCGCCAGTGCCAAGGCTCAAGCAATGGCGAGACGCCCGTGCCACCGTGCGCCCGAGTCGACTCTCCCGACGAAGCCTACTCGGAGCCGGAGTCGGACTTTTCGGCGGAGCCGCCGTCGGCCGCAGCGCCGACGGGCGGGGCTTCCTCGGCGGTCTCGCTGACGGAGCTCTCGAAGGCGAGATGCTTGTCGCGGACCACGACGGTGATCGTGTCCTTGCCCTGGAATTCGCCTTTGAGCAGCTCTTCGGAGAGGGGATCCTCGATCATGTTCTCGATCGCACGGCGGAGCGGCCGGGCGCCGAAGTCGATGTCCTTGCACGCCTTCTTGATGACGAACTGCTTCGACTCGTCGGTGAGCACCAGGGTCAGCCCCCGCTCGCTCAATCGGCCGCGGACCTTGGCCACCTCGAGCTCGATCACGCCCTTGAGGTCCACCTCGGTCAGGTGGCGGAAGACGATGGTGTCGTCGATGCGGCCGAGGAACTCGGGGCGGAAGTGTTTTTCGATCTGCTCCTGCACCCGCTCCTTCATGCTCTCGTACGTGGCGTCGTCGTCGTCCTTTCGGAAGCCGAAGGCCGATTCGTTCTTGATCGCTTCGGCGCCGGCGTTGGTGGTCATGATGAGGATCGTGTTGCGGAAGTCGATGTTGCGGCCGAAGCTGTCGGTCAGCCGCCCTTCCTCCATGATCTGCAGGAGCATGTTGAACACGTCGGGGTGGGCCTTCTCGATTTCGTCCAGGAGGACCACGGCGTAGGGCCGGCGGCGGATCTTTTCGGTCAACTGCCCGCCTTCCTCGTAGCCCACGTAGCCCGGGGGCGCCCCGATCAGCTTGCTGACGTTGTGCTTCTCCATGTACTCGCTCATGTCGATCTGGACCAGGGCGTCCTCATCGCCGAACATGAACTCGGCCAGCACCTTGGCCAGGAGCGTTTTGCCCACGCCGGTGGGCCCGGCGAACACAAAGCAGCCGGTGGGCCGCTTGGGGTCTTTCAGCCCGCTGCGGCTGCGGCGAACCGCCTTGGAGATCGAGTGGATCGCCTCGTGCTGGCTGATCACGCGCCGGTGCAGCTCGTCTTCCATCTGCATCAGGCGCATCGAGTCTTCGGTGGTCATCCGCGTGAGCGGGATGCCGGTCATCTTCGAGACGACCTCGGCGATCACCTCTTCGTCGACGACGCCGTCGGCCTCGCGCGACTTTTCCCGCCACTGGCGGGTGACGGTGGTCTTCTTCTTGCGGAGCTTGTCGGCCTGATCGCGCAGGGCGGCGGCCTTCTCGAAGTCCTGGTTGGCGACCGCCTCCTCCTTCTCCTTGTTGAGCTGCTCGACCTGCTCGTCGATCTCTTTCAGGTCGGGCGGCCGGGTCATCGACTTCAGGTGCACCCGGGCGCCGGCTTCGTCGATCACGTCGATCGCCTTATCGGGAAGGCATCGCCCGGTGATGTAGCGGCCGGAAAGCTCGACCGCGGAGTCAACGGCGTCGTCGGTGATTTGCACGTGGTGGTGCTTTTCGTAGCGGTCGCGGAGTCCCTTGAGGATGGCGATCGTCTCCTCCTTGCTGGAGGGCTCGACGATGATTTCCTGGAACCGCCGGGCCAGGGCGGCGTCCTTCTCGATGTACTTGCGGTACTCGTCCATCGTGGTGGCCCCGATGCACTGGATCTCGCCGCGTGCCAGGGCGGGCTTCAGCACGTTCGAGGCGTCGATCGCGCCTTCGGCCCCGCCGGCCCCGACCAGGGTGTGCAACTCGTCGATGAACAGGATCGTGTTCTTGGCGCGGCGGACTTCGTTCATCACCGCCTTGATCCGCTCTTCGAACTGCCCGCGGTACTTCGTGCCGGCAACCATCATCGCCAGGTCCAGCACGACGATCCGGCGTTCCATGAGCAACTCGGGCACGTTCCCCGAGATCACCCTCTGGGCGAATCCTTCCACGATGGCCGTTTTGCCCACGCCGGCCTCGCCCAACAGGACCGGGTTGTTCTTGGTCCGCCGGCCGAGGATCTGCATGGTCCGCTCAATTTCCTTTTCGCGCCCGATGACCGGGTCGAGCTTGTCCTGGCGGGCCAGCTCGGTCAGGTCGCGGCCGAAGCTATCCAGCGCGGGGGTCTTTGACTTGCCGCTCCGCTGCGGTTCGCCGGACCCTCCCCCTCCGCCGGAACGCCCGGCCTCCTCGCCCCCTTCGGTCCCGTGCCCGAGCAGGTTGAGCACCTCCTCGCGGACTTCCTCGAGCTTCAGCCCGAGGTTCATCAACACCTGGGCGGCCACGCCCTCTTGCTCCCGCAACAGCCCCAGCAGGATGTGCTCGGTGCCGACATAGTTGTGGTTCAGGTTACGGGCCTCTTCCATCGAGTACTCGATGACCTTCTTGGCCCGCGGGGTCTGGGGCAGCTTGCCCATGGTCACCATGTCCGGACCGCTCTGGACCAGCTTCTCGACCTCCAGGCGGATCTTGCGGAGATCGACGTCGAGGTTCTTCAGCACGTTGGCCGCCACGCCGCTCCCCTCTTTAATCAGACCCAGCAGCACGTGCTCGGTGCCGATGTACTCGTGGTTGAACCTCTGCGCTTCCTGGTTGGCCAGTTGCATGACCTTTCGGGCGCGGTCTGTGAATCGCTCGTACATTGTGCCTGTCTCTCCGTTAGGTCGTCATGGGGCTGAAACTGCCGGCGTGGCGAGTTCTGCTGACGCTACGCCCATCCCTTAAGGATTTCGACAGTGAAGCCTCCACTCCGACTTGATGGTCCAGAAGTCTCTTCTCTTATCACGGGACTCCTGCGAAAGTCCCCTTCTCACAAAAACCGAATGGTCCGCTCAGGCGGCCTCGGCCGTCTCGGCGTCTGTCTGCTGTTCTTCGAGGGCCTCGACGAGTCGTTCTCTGTCGGCATCGCGGAGAAGCTCTCGTTCGCGGGCGATCTCCAAAGCCCAGTGCTGGGAACCCTCGAATCGTTCCAGCCGGTTGAGTTCCGCTTCAGCTTCGCCCGTCCGGCCGGTGCGGCGCAGCAGCGTCGCCAACATCAGGCCGGCGTCCAGGTCCCGAGGGTTCTTGCCGAGCAGGCCCCGCAAGACGTGCTCCGATTCAAACCAGCGTCCCTGTAAATAGTGGTCCAGCGCGACGTGGAACGGGTCTTCCGCCGGACCGCTCCGGGCGCGGGCTGCGCGGTCCCACCGGTAAGAGAGCACGGCCGATCCGCCCCAGACCGTCACGACCGCCACCCAAACCGCATTACGCACCCCCACCGCGAACAGTTCAGTCCACAGGAGACTCGCCGCCAGGGCCAAATTCAACAGGGCGGCGAAGCCGACCGCCATGGCCAGCGCGGGCCAACTACCCTGCCTCCACATCTGCGGCAGTCCCGGCCACAGATAGGTGGCCCACGACGTGCTGCCCATGGCATATCTCTCCCTTTGGGGGGGACACAAAACCCTCAACCATATCCCCGACCAGGGAATTGTAGCCCTTAAAACAGGTTGAATCAAGGCAACTGAATGGGCCGCCTCCACTTAGGATCATGCCCTTCTTTCCGGTGAGACCTCGATCGCAATTCGACCGAACTGGGACCGCGCCGGGGAGTCATCCCATCATGTGCAGCCCCCCTGCTTTTCCTTCAACCGTTGGGGGGCCAAACCGGCCATCGGTTGCGGATGATACGGGTTTCTGCCACACTGGCCCGCAGGAAGCATCAATCCGCCTCGGGGGCCCTTAAACAACCCGTCGACATGTTGCCCCAGGATCAGGTCCGTGTGCTCCGTGTGATCGACGCGGCGATGAACCGTGGCCGGGAAGGCCTTCGGGTGGTGGAGGACTATGTCCGGTTCGTGCTCGACGACGCGCACCTGACCGGGCAGATGAAACGGCTGCGTCACGAGCTGACCGATGCCTTTTCCAGCGTCCCGATGGGCCGACGTTTGGCGGCCCGGGAAACTCAGGCCGACGTGGGCACCAGCGTCACCCTCTCCTCCGAGAGCACCCGCGAGGATCCCCGCGGCGTGCTCACCGCCAATTTCACCCGGCTCGAAGAGTCGCTCCGCACGCTCGAAGAGTTCGGCAAGATTCTCGACCCGGCTCTGGCGGCCAAAGTGGAGCAACTCCGATACCGCGCCTACACCCTCCACCGCGCCGTCGAGAGCACCCGCGAAAGCCTCCAGCGGCTGGGCCAGGCACGGCTTTACGTGCTGATCGACGCTCGCTCCTCGGCTGAAGAGTTCACGGCGCTGATCCGATCGCTTGTGGATGCCGGCGTCGACGTGCTCCAACTTCGCGACAAGACGCTCGATGATCGCCGACTGCTCGATCGGGCCCGGCTGCTCGGGGAATTGACGCGGCAGAGCCAGACGCTCTTCATCATGAACGACCGGCCCGATCTGGCCGTGCTCGCCCGGGCCGACGGCGTCCACGTGGGCCAGGAGGAGTTGACCGTGAAGGACGCGCGCACGATCGTCGGGCCCGATGCGTTGGTGGGCGTCTCCACGCACTCGATCGAACAGGCCCGGCAGGCCGTGCTCGACGGGGCCAACTACATTGGCGTCGGGCCGACGTTCCCCTCCGGCACGAAGCACTTCGACGAGCGGCCCGGCTTGGCGCTTCTCCGGGCGGTGGCCGCGGAGGTCCGGCTGCCGGCCTTCGCGATCGGTGGGATCGCTCCGGAAAACCTGCCCGAGGTGCTCGCCACCGGCTTCGACCGGATCGCCGTCAGCGGGGCCGTCACCACCGCTTCCGACCCGGCCGCGGCCGCCGGGGAGTTGTTGGCCGGGCTGAAGGGTTCAGGGTTCAGGGTTCAGGGTTCAGGGCGAGAGGGCACGGGAGGCTGACAGCTCGTGGAAAAAGGCGCGTTCACGGTTCCTCTTCGAGCAGTCGCCGGATCCACTCTTCCATTTGCTGGGGGATTTCCGGATGAAACCCCGGCCAGACGCAGCGGATCACGCCCCGGCGGTCGAGCACAAAGGTGGTGGGCATGGCCGGTGCGGCCCCCAGCGAAAAGAAGGCTTGCTGCGTGGTCCAATCCGGATCGGCGTAGGTCGGCATGTCGAGGCCGAGGTTTTTGAGGAAGCGCTCCGTCTCCCGGTGAAGCTGGTCGACGTTCTCCGGATTTTCCGTGCCGCACGAGACGGCGAGCAGCCTGAAATCGGGCTCCGGCTGAAACTTCCGGCCAAGCTCGGCCAAGTGGGGGGCCTCGTCCCGGCAAGGTCGGCACCAAGTCCCCCAAAAATTGACCAGCACCACCTTCCCGGCGAGATCCTCCAGCGTGACGGGCCCCGCGGATCCAGTCAGCGGCTCGATATCCAGGCAAGAGAGCTTTTGGCCGACGGCCGGATGGTCAGCCGGGTCGGGGCTGGCCGGCGCTCCAAAACCCGGAAAAAGGATCGCCCCAACGGCCGCCAGGATCACAATGGAGAGGAAAACCGAGACAACGCCCATGATCAGGAGCGTAAAGCAGCTCCGGCCCAGGGGGCGCCTGACAAGGTCGTCGACCGGTTCGGGGTCGAACATGGGCGGGTGTGTGGGGGTCAGATATCAGGGAAACCGTGTCGCCGGAGCGGCGACCGACACTCTATCTGGTCGAGTGTAATCAACTGGCGAAAATATGCCACGATCCAATCGCCCCAACGGTCGAGGCCGGCTTCAGCGGGAGAAGGCTCAGTACCTCTTGAGCATCTCTTCCCGGTAGCGCCGCATCACGTCGGCCCGAAGCAGCAGGCCAACGAGGCGGCGGTCCTTGCCGCGCCCGGATTCCACCGGCAGGGACTCGATGTCGCAGGCCCCGAAGTCCCGAAGCGCTTCCAGCAGGTTGGCGTCGGTCGACAGGGCGATAGGCGTCAGAAGAGCGATGTCTTCCGCGTTGATCATATGGGGCAAGACGTGGGTGTCCAGCGCCCGCTGAAGGTCGCCCGGCCGAATCACGCTCACCAGCCGGCCCTGCTCATTCATCACCGGGAGGACCTCGAACTCGGGGTTCGCCCGGGCGACGCGGACGATCTCCGCCAAATCGTCGGTGTTGCGCACGTGGGGAAAGCTGCGGCGCATCAAGTCGCGGACCATCACGTGCTCCAGCCGGTGGACGTCGTGCCCTCGGGCGATCGACCCTTCGCGGCGGCTGAGCTTCTTGTGATAGATGCTCTCGGGATCGATGAACCGGGCGACGACGCTTGCCAATCCGGCCGCCACCATGATCGGCAGAATGATGCGGTAGTCGCCGGTCATTTCATAGACGATCAAAATGGCGCTTAATGTGCCGTGAGTCGTGCCGGCCACCACGGCTCCCATGCCCACGATGGCGTACACACCCGGATGCGCGCTGAGGCCGGGAGTCAGCAAGTTCGAGACCAGCCCGAACGAGGCACCCAGCGTGGCGCCGAGGAACAGGGAAGGCGCAAAGATACCGCCCGACCCACCCCCGCCCAGGGTAAGACTTGTCAAGAGCGGCTTCAAGAATGCCAAAGGCAAAAGCCACCAAAGCTGGGCCAGCATCGCCTGTCGATCCAGCGGGATCGCCCGGCTCCGGGCCGTTGCAGTCTGGGTTCTGGAGCCGCCACCGGAGTCGGCATCGTGGCTGTCGTCGCCGTTCTTGACGTCGTTTTCCAGACGCAGCGTATGGGCAACGACGCCGTATCCCACGCCGAACAATGGCGGCAGGGGGGACTCTTGCTCGATCTCCGGCGTCTCGGACTCCTGCCCCACGGCCGTCGAAGGCTTCGGCGGCTCACTCGGGCAGAGCACGCCGGCCAACCCCACCAGCGAACCGAACACCAAAGCTCGCAACCACCATTGTGGAAGCCAGCGGTTCCCGGCGTCTTCCACCAGATAGAGCAGCTTGGTGAACAGCACCGCCGCCAGCCCGCAGAGCAAGCCCAGCAGGAAGTAGGTCGGCAGTTGTTCCCAGGCTCCTTGATAAGCGTAATAGACGTTCGGGAAGGCCGGATTCCCGCCGTGCTCTCCGTGGTGCCGCTGGACCACGTCGGCCACCACGCTGGCGATCACG
>JBDRTC010000361.1:0-2019 GCA_043824335.1 Planctomycetota bacterium
CGTTGGAGTGGAGCCATCCGGAACCTGGAGCGGGTCGAGGTCGTCGAGCTCAACCCCGACGCTGCAACCAACCACACGGACGAGGCTCATGCCGCGGCTGCGTGATCACATATCAGGCGACAACAATCTTGACGCTCACCGAGAATGTGGTCTTCCCATGCGTGATCACTTAGCACACCTGCCCTTCGGGGCTAATTTGCGTTCCGAAGCTTCTTGGGCTGAATCTTCCAGCCGCGAAGTTGGTCGAGCACCGAGGGTCTGCGGCGCCTCCCTCAAGCGGTGATGATGAGCGTGGCGGCAGATCATTACGGAGGCCACGATCGAGGCGTGTACCAGGGCGCGGACGGCGAGCCCGGTCTTCGCCTGAATCTCGTCGAGTTGTTGGCTCGGCCCGGTTGCTTTCGCAAAGAAAATTGAGAAAATGGGTGTAGGCGAGATCGTGGTTAACTCCATTGTTCGGGACGGCACAAGAGACGGGTACGATCTGGAATCAGTCCGCGCCATAGCGTCCGCGGTCCGCATTCCCGTCATTGCCAGCGGTGGCGCAGGCTGCTTGGACGACTTCCGCAGCGCGATTGTGCAAGCAGGCGCTTCCGCTGTGACGGCCGGCAGCCTCTTCGTGTTTCATGGGAAGCACCGTGCGGTGCTTGTCAATTATCCCGACCAGGAAACTCTATCGACTCTTTTCAGGATGAATTAGGACGCCAGAATGTCTAATTGGAAGATCAAGGTCTTGGTCCAGTTCATCCTGGCCCACGTCCCTTTTGGTGAGCAGCTCAACCACTCGCTTCAGCGTCTCCACCGAAGGGAGGAGGCGAGGAAGAAGGGAATTACCGACGAACTTCCCAAGCTCGGTACTGCCATCACGATGATTCGGAATCACATTGTTCTACGGGGGGCCTCAGTCGTTGAGGTAGGAACGGGGTGGGTTCCTCTCCCAACGACCCTGCTTTACCTTGCAGGTGCGCGACGAATTCTGACCTATGACCATGTACGACATGTCAGGTTCGAACTAGTGCGGGAGATGTTGGACGTTTTCGTCGGGTTACCCCGCGAGCTTTCGGAGATCCTGGATGTCCCTGAAGAGCAGATCAAGAGCAAACTCGCTGGACTATGCTCGGCCGATAACCTCGAACACTTTTTATCGTTGGCAGGAATCGAATACGTTGCCCCGGGCGATGCTGCCGCGACCGGAGAACCAGAAGGCAGCGTAGACCTGTTCTTCAGCTACGCCGTTCTTGAGCATGTCTCCGAGAAGGTTTTAGATGCTTTGGTTAAGGAAAGCCGACGACTGCTACGGCCCGGTGGATGTTTCTACGCCTATATCGGGCTCCATGATCATTACGCGGGATTCGACAAACGTATCAGCAAGGTTAACTTTTTGCGATACCCCGAATGGGTTTGGCGGCTATTCGTAAAGAACAAGATCAGCTACCACAATCGCCTCCGCCTGAGGGAGTTTGTCGAGAGACTCGAGGGGTGTGGCGGGAGCATAAAGGAGATCCGGAGTATCGTGGATCCGGAAGACATAGCCCGTGTCCGGTCCATGAACGTTGACCGTAGGTTTGAACATTTCTCCCCTGAAGAATGTGCGGTCACAACCGCTGAGATCGTGGCTAACTTCCCGGCACGCATTCAGGGTTAGTGTCTTTATACCAATCCGGTCCACCGCCGCTGCCCACAGATGGAAACAATCCATGAAGAGAAACGAGAGCCTCGACCGAAAATATCGGGTTTGCACGCGTTGCATCATGGACACGTCGGCCCGATCTCATCCAGTATCTTCGACTTCCCCGTCCGCGCTGCACGTCGATATCGCGTTCGCAGTGCCTATATCAACTCTTCTCTTGCGGCCATGCTCAGATGTCTCCTCATGTACCCTCCCGACGGCGGGAGTGTCTCCCATCCTGATCAATTATGCAGCCGCCTGCACGGCCTTACGGAGTGGACGTAGCGTGTGAGCCATTGCATCCTCCCAACGATCGCTCAGCGCCAGTGCCCGGAGCTGCACGATGTGCT
>JBDRTC010000362.1:0-6474 GCA_043824335.1 Planctomycetota bacterium
CTACTTTGACTGGAATCGCGAGATCACCTTTGCCCAGGTGTTGAGGTCCGCCGGCTACGCGACCGCGATCGCCGGGAAATGGCAGATCAACAACCTGTTCGACCAACCCGACGCCCTCGCGAAGCACGGTTTCGATGAGCACTGCATTTTCCCCGAAGGGCCGCGCGGACAACCGGCCCACACCAATCGCTATTGGGACCCTTACGTGCTCGAAAACGGCCGCCGCATCGAGACCGAAGGCAAGTTCGGTCCCGATCTCTTTACCGACTACCTGATCGACTTCATCCGGCGCCGCCGCGATCGCCCCTTCCTGGCGTTCTACTCGACCGTGCTCACGCATCTGCCGGCGACCAATACGCCGTTGAACAAGGGCCGGGATCTCACCGAGCGGGAGCAGTTGGCCGGCATGGTCCGCTATGCAGACCATTGCGTGGGGCGACTGGTGGCCGCCTTGGACGCCTCCGGACTCCGCGAGAACACGATCGTGCTCATCACCACCGACAACGGAACGCCGGCCGTCTTCGGCGGCAAGGTGGGCGGAAGGGTCTTCGAGGCCGCCGCGGAAACGATGGTCGAGGGCGACATGAAGGAAGGGAGCATCGACGTGCCCTTCGTCGTGAATTGCCCGGCCCGGGTTCCGGGCGGCCGCGTGAGCAACGCGCTGATCGACAGCTCAGACGTGTTCCCCACGCTCCTGGATTTGGCGGGAGCGAAGCCTCCCCAAGGCGTGACGATCGACGGCAAATCGTTCGCCGCAATTCTCCGAGGAGGCTCCGACGCCGCGCCGCGCCGAGAGTGGATCTTCTCGCAGTACGCCCACCAGCGATTGGTCCGCAACGACCGGTACAAGCTTCGCTCCGACGGGCGTTTCCACGATCTCTTGCGCGACCCGCTGGAAAAGCACGATCTTTCCGCGAGCACCGATCCAAAGATCGTCGCCCAGCGAGACAGGCTGCAACGTGCGCTCGACGCCTTCCCCCCCGACGCCGAGTTGTGGTTTGAGCCCCGCAGCATCTCGGCCCGGCGGCTGAAAATCGGCGACCCGAACCGCCGCGCCGCGGACGACCACCTCGCGCCCGAGGAGCCGACGTCAAAACGGCCGGACGGCAGCGACTAGTGCTCCGTCAATCTTCAATTGACGGGTTTGTACTGGCCGCATTCATGCGGTCCAGATTGAAGTCAGACCCGACAAATCGGGTCACTACGAACGATCCAACCTGCCATTCGAAGATTGACGGAGCACTAGTGGCTCGGGCGGTGAGAACTGAGGGTGTCTCAATTTTCAGCGATTTTCGGCATACCGAATTTCCCACAAGACCGGGTTATTCAGCGAAGCCCCAAGGGTGGCGTACGACCTGCATATTCAGGGCATCTGTCCCCAACTATACCGTTCCATTCGGGGAAAGGGGTTGAGAGTCGTCAGGGCCGGAAAGTTCTCGGCGGCCACTTGACGCTCCATTTTTCCCAATTACCCTAGAGTCTCAATGGAAAGTTCGTGGAACCCTGCTAGCAAGGGGTACTTTCAACGGAAATCGAACCTCAAGAAAGCATACACAGCGGCCTTTTGGCGGCCGGGATCCTCGCCGAGAAGTCCCACCGCCAGTTGCCCCCCCAACCGGAGGAGGATTGCCTTTAGCTTGAAAGCCGCAATGTCTTCAGCGGTCGGGAATCCGACGGCTTGAGAGCGCGGCGAGTGAAAAGACGCAGAGCTACGTCAACTTTACAGAACCAGCAACCGGAGAGTAGCCGTGCCAATCTTGAGCGAGGAGGTGAGCCTCTATCCTGAGGGGCTGTTGAACGGAATGCAGGACGAGCCATCGGACCGCCGATGGTGGGTGCTTCATGCAAAGCCCCGGCAGGAGAAGGCGATCTCGCGGAATTTGCTGGCTCACGAGATCCCGTTTTATCTGCCGCTGGTCAAGAAGCGGTCCTGTATTCGCGGGCGGCGCGTCACCGCCAATGTTCCGGTCTTTTCGGGCTACATGTTCTTGTACGGGTCAGAGGATGAGCGAGGATCGAGCCTGACCACGAACCGCATCGTGCGGGTTCTCGAGGTCCACGATCCAGAGCGTCTCCGCACGGACCTGACTCAACTCCAGCGGCTGATCGCCTCAGAAGCGCCGCTCACGCTGGAAGCCCGCTTGGCGCCAGGCCGGCGGGTTCGCGTCAGGCTCGGGCCGTTTGCGGAGATGGAAGGCACCGTGGTCATGCGTCAGGGCAGGACGCGACTCATCGTGGCGGTGAATTTCCTCCAGCAGGGCGCTTCCGTCGAGGTCGACGACTTTATGGTCGATCCGATCGATTAGCCTCTCTTCTGGCGCGGCAGCTATTCAGGCGGCCTCCTCTCGCTTATACTCGTCCGTGGCGAGATCGACCATTGGCCGGAGTTCTCGGGAAAGCCGGCTGCAACTTCGAGGAGGCCGAACATGGTTCGTCGACGCGTGCTCTTGGGACTGCTTCTCGCATTGGCCGCTTGCGGGCCCGCTTTCGCCGCCCCCGAGCGATTGCCCAACTTCGTGATCGTCTTCATCGACGACATGGGCTACGCCGACGTCGGCCCGTTCGGCGCCGAAGGTTACCAGACGCCGAACCTCGACCGCATGGCCGAGGAAGGACGCATCTTCACCGACTTTTACGTCACGCAGGCCGTTTGCTCGGCGTCGCGGGCCGGGCTCATGACCGGCTGCTACAACGTGCGAGTGGGCATCCTCGGCGCGCTGGCCCACCAAGCCAACCACGGCATTAGCGCCGACGAGATGACGCTGGCCGAGGTCGTCAAGCAGAAGGGCTACGCCACGGCCTGCTACGGCAAGTGGCACCTGGGGCACCACCCCAAGTTCCTGCCCCCGAGCCACGGGTTCGACGAGTATTTCGGCCTGCCCTACTCGAACGACATGTGGCCGTTTCACCCCACGGCCGGCGATCGCTTTCCCGATCTACCGCTGATCGAGGGAACCCGGGTGATCGATGCACAAGTCGTGGGCGAGGAGCAGGAGCAGCTCACGACCCAATACACCGAGCACGCGGTCGATTTCATCACCCGCAACAAGGACCGGCCCTTCCTCGTTTACGTTCCACACTCCATGGTGCACGTGCCGCTCTACGTGTCGGACAAATTCCGCGGCAAGAGCCGGCGGGGGCTGTTCGGCGACGTGGTGATGGAACTCGATTGGTCGGTGGGACAAATTCTTGACACGCTGCGCAAGTACAAGCTCGAAGAAAACACGATGGTCGTCTTCACGGCCGACAACGGACCGTGGCTCAGTTACGGCGACCACGCCGGCTCCGCGGCGCCGCTCCGGGAGGGGAAGGGCACGATGTTCGACGGCGGCTGCCGCGAGCCGACCGTGATGTGGTGGCCCGGCACGATCCCCGGCGGCACCGTGTGCAAGACCCCGGCGATGACCATCGACCTCTTGCCCACGATCGCCCATCTCGTCGGGGCGAAGCTGCCCGAGCACGCGATCGACGGCAAGAACGTGTGGCCGCTCATCGCCGGCGAGCCCGGGGCCCAAAGCCCTCACGAGGCATACTTCTTCTACTACGGCCGGCAGTTGCAGGCGGTCCGCATGGGCCAATGGAAGCTGCACTTCCCGCACAAGTACCGCACGCTGGCCGGCCGGGCCGGCGGCACCGGCGGGACGCCCGTACCCTATGAGCAGGCGGAGGTCGGCCTCTCCCTGTTCGATCTGGAAAACGACGTCGGCGAGACCACCGACGTTGCCGGGGAGCACCCCGACGTGGTCGCTCGAATCCGGGCCCTCGCCGATCGGATGCGGGCCGAGCTGGGCGATGCATCGACCAAGCAGCAGGGATCCGGCGTGCGCGAGCCCGGACGCCTCGAAGAGGGCGACCCCCGCTTCCACTGGACGCCGGGCGAGCCCCTCCAGGTCGAGGCGAAGTAGACGGCGCGATCCACTCGGGTCGTGAGCGCAGAGGGTGTGCGCCCGTCCTGCTCGCAGCTTGCCCGGAGTCTGAAAAAAAGCCGAGATTCTTTCGTCATCTCCGAAGACGCGGAATGATCCGGCCGGTCCGGTTAACGTACGAGCGGTACTCTTCGCCGAAGTGCGCAAGCAGCATCCGCTCTTCGTGTGGAACGCGCAGCAAATAGAAGGGAAGGAAAACCGCCAGCATGGACGGGCCGGCGATCCAGTTCTGGAGCAACAGGGCTTGGGCGACGGCCCAGACTTCAGTTCTTCTTAACAAACTTCTGCACGCGCTGGCCGATGATGTCGGTGGCGTAGATGTTGCCGTGGGAGTCGAGCGCGATGCCGTGGAGCCAGTTCAGCTCGCCGGGCTTTTCTTCTTCGTCGATGCCCTTGGGGACCGTCCAGAGCTGGAGGACCTTGCCCGAGGTGTCGAGCTTCATAAAGATCTGGTCCTTGGGCGGGCAGCCCAGCACCTTGTCTTCCTCGCGCCACGGCATGGGCGAAGAGCCGCAGACCCAGATCTCGTCTTTCGGCGTGACCCAAAAGCCCCAGGGCACAATGAGATTCTGCCATACGTCCAGCAGGTTGCCCTCCTGGTCGAAGACCTGGATTCGCACGTTGTTGCGGCCGGCCACGTAGAGCCTGCCCTTGGAGTCCAGGGCGATCGCGTGGGGCAGATTGAACTCGCCGGGAGCGGTGCCCAGCTTCCCCCACGCCTTGACGAATTTCCCTTCCGCGTCAAAATGCACGACCCGGGCGTTGCCGTAGCCGTCGGAGACGAACACCTGGCCGTCGGGCGTGACGGTCACGTCGGTCGGCCGGTCGAAGTGGCTCTCGTCCTCGCCGGGCTCACCGGGTGTGCCGAGCGTTTTGAGCAGCTTCCCTTCCGGCGTGACTTGCAGGACGACGTGGTTCACCGTGTCGGTCAGCCAAATCATGCCCCGACTGTCGATCTCGATCTGATGGCTTCCCAGGCCGGTCTCCTTTCGGCCGATGAGATCGTTGCCGAACGATCGGACCAGCTTGCCGGCGGTTGTGTAGACCCGAACGGGCGGCTCCGCCCGGGTGAAGACCCACACCTGGTCCTTCTCGTCCACGGCGACGCCCGGCGTGGCCGCCCAGGGCATGCTCTCGCGCCCCCGGGGCCAATTCGGGTCGACTTCGTACCAGGTCGCCAGGCTGACGCGGGGATACGGCGGCATCACTGCCTGGGTCGAGGCGGTCGGCGGCGACTGGGAAGGCTCGGCCGCCGAAAGCGGCGTTACGATGAAGGCCAACGTCCACGCAAACCCAACGCCGGTCAAGCCGAGTGCCGCCAGGCGGCGACAACTCTTCGAGTCTTTACGCATCGTTCGATCTCCTTTGGACAATGTTGTAAACCCGAGTGGCCAATGTCGTCGTGAATCCCTCGCTCGGCGCGGGTCTCCCGAAGGGCCGGAAACCTCCGGTCAACTCATGTGGCTCGGTCCGGAGACCGGCGCCAGCGATGCCACGCTAATCACCATACTTGGAGCGGTCGCCCGATGGAAGCACTCCGGCACCCGGAATCACGACATCGAGAGACCACTAAGCCAAGTTGGGCGATTCCGGGAACAGAGGTTGGATCGGTCAGTTCAGCCCGAACTCGGGGGGGAACCCGCACCGGCCGGAGCGTCCCGGCGTTAGGTCGTTTGCGGCGTCTTCCAGGTGTGACAGGAGCAGCTCCGCCCGGCGGCAGACGTTCACTTCGGAGAGCAGCGCCTGCTTCCTTTCGAGGTCGATGTCGAGCATGTAGCTAATGACGTCGGTCAGCCCCCCCAGCGAGACTTCGCCGCTGAACAGTTGGTCCCACTGCTCCTCCGCTTGCGGCGATTGGGGCAGGATTCGAGCCAACGTGTCGCGGAGCCTGCGCGTCAGGGCGGTGAGGGCCGCGGCCGGAGCCGGTGGGTAGACGTCGTCCAACACTTCCACGGACGCTTCCCGAAAGCTTCTCGTGGGCGGCAATTCTTCTACCAGGCGGACGCGGCTCAGCCCCAACAGCAAGACGTTGTAGGCCCCGTCGTCCAGGCGGTGATGCGTGGTGATCCGGCCCAGGCAAGCCGTTGGCAACAGCGGCGGCCTGCCGTCATAATCCTGCTCCCAGCCCGGGGCCAGGGCGGCCATCGCGATCAGCCCGTCGGCGTCCAGCGCCGTCTCGAACAGCTCCCGGTAGCGCTCCTCGAAGACGTGTAGCGGTTGTATCACATGGGGAAATAGCACCAGGTTTGGCAGCGGAAACAGACGTACCGTTTTCGGCAAATGCCCGCATGGAGACGACGGATCCTCGAACAACGCCATTTTTCCGCGCCCGCCTGGCTCGAACCCCGGTTTTCAGGATGCGCTCCCCCCGGCCGGATCGCCGGAGACGCAAGTCAAGGATACCATACGTCGCGGCGCGGCGAGCGCTTTGGCGGGTCATGTCGTGCTCATATCCGGATTCCCGTCACGTAGACTAGTGTCTGTCAAGGCCGTTTTGACGGGTGCCACGGGCATCTTGCCCGTGCTTTCACGGCAGCACTGGCGAGAC
>JBDRTC010000363.1:0-10176 GCA_043824335.1 Planctomycetota bacterium
GACAATGTTCATCGGCAACCAGACATTCGTATGAGCAGCAGTCCGGATTAAGGCACCGTCTCCACGCTACCGAACCGTGCGGCTTGACTAAGGCACCACGCCAATCTGCGTCGAGGATCTCTTTCGTTCCCTCGCATGAGCACGCCTTCTGCAGAAGGGTTCGCATCTTGCAGTGGGGACACGTGGGATTCGTGTTTCCATGCGTGATTCCCTTGCGATTTGAGAGAATGCGTTCGGCAATGTTGTCGTAGTTCATGGAGATGGCAGTTGTGGCCAAACCGCAATCCGCGATGACATGTGCGGCCCAGTTATCTTCCGCGATGTCCAAGCAGTCTTTCATTCGAGATATCGTGTAGTTGGCAAGTTCCCGGTGGATGCTCACCGTGTCTTCCTTCCATTTGTCGGCCCATCCCTCAAGAACGGCATCCGGCGATGTCCGAATCTGATCCAATGCCAGCAGAACAGACTCCACGTTGGCGGTCTCGATACACCCAGCTACGCCGGAAACAAAGTCGTGGAGTTTCGGGAACGCTGTAGCATCTAAGCGGTCAAAGAAGGTGCGCATCAGGGGAAGCTTGCCATCGGTCGCAGCGACAGAGAAACCGGCACCCAGGATGACTACCGACGTGTTCTTCAGTTCCCAATCCATTGTGCGTGTCCAACTGCCAAATCGCGGGGCAGCGCCGTACGTTCATGCGACGTGCCGGCACCCATATGCGCACCCATCTGATGTTGCTGATCGTACCACAGAAATGCCGGGGACGCAACGGCGTAGGTCGCGTTGCGCCGGCACAGGCGAGGCCTGTTCATGTGGGAAAGTGGTGAAGAAACCCATGATTCGTGCCTGTTGTTCAAAATCACTCTTCCCAGTCGCGCGCGCCGCCATGGTGCCAGAGTAGCATCGGAGCGTCGATAGACGTGCAAGCCGATCTTCAAGAACCTGGCCGTGAAACCGCGCGTTCCGGGGCCGGCCCTCTACCAACTCCCTTCTGACCGAATTCAGGTGCGTCGCAAGAGACACCCCTCGCACTTTGGGTGTGCCGGTGGCCAATTCTTGGGCTGGAAATTGGCGCGGCCCGTCGGGTAGGATCGGGATGGGAAGATGAGCTTTCAGGAGTCGGGGGCCGTCGAGTAGGTGACGAGTCAAGACGTGGGGTACGTTTCCAACGTGCCTCGATTGACCAGACTCACCCGTGGAATCTGCCAGGACCATCCGTTTTAGCACGTTAGAAACAGAAGCTGCAAGTTTCGGCTTCCAAGACTCCAGGCAGCTTGTCTGCCTGGTGAATCAGGTTCGTCAGCTAACCGGAGGCCCCGAGAAACCGTATCTCCTCCTTCCCCAGCCCGCCGCCGAGGCGGCGGGCTGGGGAAGGAACTCGCGCTGGGAGGAATCCTCGCTAGCCTGCCAAACTGGTTCACCAGCCGCACAAGACGGCTGGGGTCTCTGGAAACGTTGCTTAGGGCGACCGCTGCGATGAGAAAGAGCATGAGACCGGCAAGAGCAGAACGTTCGGCCACGGGGCGGGCTCCGCGTCGGCTGGACACGGCAGCCGGCAGGGCAGGGGACCGCAACGCGGAAAAATGCGATCTTGTTGACCAAAAGAACGCTCAAGCGACGAAACGGTGGCCAAATCCCGGGGCAGGGGACCCCAACACGGAAACATGGGACCTTGCTGACCAAACGGCGGCCGAAAAGAAGGGTTCTGGGTTCGGGGTTCGGGGTTCAGAATATTGCTGCTTCGGACGGTCGTCGCGTTTCCGAACAGACGTACCCATCGCGTATTCGTGCCATCGCACATCGGCACGAAAGTCTTGAACCCTGAACCCTCGATTGGCTGCGGCTACGCTGCGATATGCTGAAGCATAACCTACGTCCGGGCCAGTTTCCGGAGCACTTCGATGCCTCGTTCGATCACGGGGTCGGGGGCGGCGTAGGAGATGCGGAAGTGGGTGTCGCGGTGGCTGAAGACGTTGCCGGGGATGATGAGGAGCTGGTGTTCGGTGATCGCCTTCTCGACGAACTCGGTGCCCGAGCCCCAGGGGACTTTGGGGAAGAGGTAGAACGCGCCGCCGGGGCGGACCAGCTCAAAATGGTCGGCCAGGCCGTCGGCGATTCTGTCGCGCTTGCGGTGGTAGGCCGCGATGTGCGGGGTGATGTCGGCGTCGAGCGCGGCCACGCCGGCCCACTGCACCGGGTGCGGGGCGCAGACGAAGCTGTACTGCTGGATCTTGATCATCGCCTGGATGATCCGCGAAGGCCCGTGGGCGAACCCCAATCGCCACCCGGGCATGCCGTGCGACTTGCTGAAACCGTCGACCACCAGCGTGTGAGGATTATGGGCCGCCGGCGAGAAGAACGGCCCGTCGTAGCAGAACTCGCGATAGATCTCGTCGCTCACCAGCACCACGTCGCGCTCGGCGGCCAACTCGGCCAGGCCGCGCACTTCCTCCTCGCCGGCCACCGCGCCGGTGGGGTTCGCCGGACTGTTGAAGAGGATCGCCTTGGTCTTTGGGGTGATCGCATCGGCTACGCGGTCCAGGTCGATGCGGAAGTCGGGATAGGTGTCGAGGAACACGAGTTTCGCGCCCATCAGGCCGGCCAGGGCGTCGTACATCACGAAGTAGGGATCGAAGACGATCACCTCGTCGCCGGGGTTCACCAGGGCCATCATCGCCAGCATCAGCCCGCCGCTGGTGCCGCAGGTGACGAAGACCTCGCGGTCGTCGTGCCCGTACTGGTCGTCGACCTTCGCTTGCAGCTTCTCCCGAAGAGCGGGCGCCCCTTGGGTGAGCGCGTAGCCGTTCTTGCCGCTTTCGATGGCGTCGATCGCCGCCCGGCGGACTTCCGGCGGCACGTCGAAGTCGGGCTGCCCGATCGAGAGGTTGATGGGGTCGGTCAGCTTCGCGCCCAGCTCGAAGACCTTGCGAATTCCGGAGGCGTCGAAACAACGCGTGCGTTCGGCGATCCAATGGTCAGACATGGTATGTGGTGGTCCTCGGGAGCCAATTCAATACAACAGAACAGTAACTTCTTTTGCACCTACGTTTCCGATTCCCCCCAAGCCTTTTCGAGCAAGTCTGCAATCGCGAGGTCGCTGGCCCATTGGGTGAGATAGGCTTTGTCCAAGGTGTGCCCCTGGACCTTCAACACGCCGATGACGTCGGCCCATTGCCGCTGGGAGACCTCGCCTCCGAGACGAAACCATTCGAGCTTGTTCAAAACGATGTCCTCGGGCGAGGCGAGGAAAAACTGGGCGGCGGTAGATTCGAGAGCCAGCGTATCCTTTCGAATACGTCTCAGGGCGACGTGGTCATAGGGACGGTCCTTGACCGCGAAAACGTCGACCTTGAACATCGTCGCCAGGTGAATCAAGTTGAAGCAGGATTTCCTCGCGATTGCATCCGAAATCATATGGGCGTCAACGTAGTAGGCGGACGCGAGCGACTCGGTCAGCGGCTCGACGTGCGCTTGGGCCAGGTCAGCCACCAAGTCCACGTCCAAGGTCGAACGAGCGAGCCCGTAGGCCGAGCTGACAACCGAACCGCCCAGGTAATAGGCCACGCCGAGACGTTCCAGGGCATCCACAACCGGAGCGACCGCGGCCAGGGTATCGGAAGACTGCATTTAGCCACCGCTCTCCAAGTACTTGCGGAGATCCGTCGCCAACTTGCTGCCATAGTGAAGCTCCACGAACTTCAAGTCGACCTCTTCGGGAGTCAGGTCGGGATGTGCCCGGGCGATGGCTCTCCGCGACAGGCTGATCGCGGTCGCCGTCAGGGAGCACATCCGCGCGAATCGTTCGGCGTTGCTCGCCTTTCGCAGCAACTCGACTTGGATCCGTTCGGCTTCGGGGGACGTATCGGAAAACATGCCGTGATGATTTCTTGGGAGGCCAGGGCTTGAAGATGATCCGCCGTGGAATGGGGCGTTTCACTCCGAGCACGGTGATTCTTCCCAACGGGACGACCCAGATGGTGATTATCCGTCATTCGACAAGACGTGGCAAGCGGACCGGTGAACCAATCGAAGGCGAGCACGGATCGCCGGGGCAGGGGAGGGGGGGCGAAGGCGGTTTGCGAGGGGGACAGTCCCATTTTCCCTGCGGGAAAATTGGGACAGTCCCCGGGGTATTCGCCGGCCGTACGCTACCGCACGCGGCACTGAAACCGGATGACGCCGCCTTCGTTGGTCGGGAGCGGGTCGGAGATCTCCCACCGCAACACGAGCGAGCCGGCCTCGTTGGGCTGGACGGAGAATTGGTGGGGCAGGGGGCAGTCGGCCGATTCGGGCACGTACTCCAGCCGGGTCGTGAGGTTGTTGACGAGCGTAACGTTGCCGATCACCTCGTCGCCCACGTTGTCGAACCGGATGGTGAACTCGATCGTCTCGCCCGGCGCGGCGAACTGCGTCGAGGCCACCTTGATCACCCGCAGCCTTGGGTGGGTCGGAGGCTTGTCGACCGCGTACACCGCCTCGAGCTTCTCCTTGCCGACTTCCGCCGCGGCCTTGGTGCGGTCGATGATCACCTGGAGGCCGTCGGCGTGCGACCAGGCGTTGGCTGCCGCAATGCCGTGAGCCAGCCAGGCCATCTCCGATTCTTCGAGGATGCCTTGCCGGATCGCCAGCGGGGCCTCCCAGGGCATGGTTTTATCCTGGTACGCCGACAGACCGCCCGCGCCCGACACGGCCCCGTCGCCCTGCTTGGTCCGAAGGATGATCGCCAGCCTCCGGCCCTCGTCGGCTTCCGCCTGGACGTACTGCTTGCTGCTGGCGGCGATCTGCAGGTCGTCGTGGCGGGTCAGCCGGACCGGCTGCTCGAGCCCGGCCCAGGGGTTGCGCTGATCATTCTGCCTGAGGCTCACGACCTGGCGGACCGCCCCGAAGCGAGGGCTGTAGATGGCGACCTGGTTGCCGGGGGCGACGAGCCTGCGGCCGTCGACCGTATCGAAATGGCCGACCGTGTCTTCCACGTTCAGACCGCGGATCTCCCAGTCCTCGCGGACCGCGGCCGTCGGTTCCCGGTCACCGCCGTCGAGAAGGTACTCGTCTTGCGGCCAGGGACGGACTGCCAGCCCGGGCGGGGCCCAGGGGCCGACAGGCGACGGCCCGGCGATCATTGGATCGGTCATCGGGATCATGGCAGCGCCGGCGTACCCATCCGGCACGCCCGTGAAAGCTTGCTGGGGCAGGGCAGGGGGGGCGGTCGGGACGTGACTCAATGGGGCCGACTGGCGCGCTGCCTGGCAGGAGCAGAGAAACAGCGTCGAGAGCGCGACCACGACCATCCGCCACCAGCGGGGCCAGGGCTGAACCAGCACTCGAGTTGCCGGGCCGTGCCTCATGATCGCTTCCTCGCGGGCCCGATGAGCGACGCTTGGAAGGGCTCGGCCGCCGTCGGTTCCGGCGAGGGCTCCTCGATTGCCTCGGGTGGCTGGTACCGGACCAAGGGCGGGCAACCGAAGAGGAAGTCGAGGCCGGGTTCGGTACCGGCATCGGGCACGCGCGCACCCATCCGCAGGATTGCCACGGGGCGCCCAAGCTGGTCGGCAATGGCCAACGGATCCCTGCCCGGTCCCACCTCGAACCAGGTCTGTTCCGCGGGATCCTCCTTGGCGGGCACAGCCAGCCGGGGGTCTTCGAGAAAAATGACGCGGGTGACAAATTTTCCCTGCAAGGCAAATTGGAGGTCCTGGAGAGTCAAGTCGATCACGATGGGGAACCGGACTTCCTGGCCGGGCGGCGTGTAGAGGCGATTGACGACCTCAATCGTGGGAAAGACCTCCAGACCTTCCTGCATCGGGATGTTCATTACCCGAATCCGGTAGACTTGCCCGATCAGCATTCCCGCGGTAACGGGGGCTTTATCGAACTTGGCGAATCCGCCTTCTTCCGCCAGCGAGATCAAGGCTCCTTTCGGGGCCTTGATCTCGACTGGCTGAAAGAAGCCGGGCAATGGTCCGCCCCGCTGGAGTTGCAGGCTGCCAATCGCTCCCGGCGGCATAGCGCCCTGGTGCCAGTAATGGACCGGCGGTTCTTGGGCGCAAAGTGGCCACGCGAGCCAGGCGCACAAGAGCACCGCCAATGCTGTCCTGCCGACAACTCGTCTCACGGAAGTCGTCTCCTCGATTGCAGGGCAGCGGAGCAGGTCGACCATTGTCACGGATCGTTAGGTTCAGTAAGAGCGACTATGCGTTTTCTACCACTACTGAGAGTACGCGCCCGCTGGGGGGCAGATTGTCTGCCGCCGGTCGCTCATCGGCTGGCGAAAGGAACCAGGGCCGGCAAAGCTCTGCTCAACGATCCAGGCACGGCTGGCCGGCGCCGGATAGCTGAACCCGGGATCTTGCCGGACGTCGATCCTCACTTTCTCCGTCGGCTGAGGCAGGCTCATGTGGGTGTGGTTCTTCATCACGTGCTTTTGCAGGCCGGCCGGAACCCCCAGGGGTATGTGCGGCGGGCCGGGCAACCCGATCGGCGTGCCGGACATTGGCATCCCGTATTGCGGGCTGGTCAGCCCGGAAATGTAGCTCACCGGGGTTGGGATCGCGCCGGCGCCCATCGGAGCGCCCTGCGGCATGCCCGGCCCGGCCCCCATCGCCATCCCGTACGAAGCGGGAACGACGTCGCCCGGCGCCATCAGTTCGTTGGGCATCTGCAGGTCCTTGTTGCCCAGCCGCACGATCGCCAGGATCGCCCCACGGCGGTCGGCCTCGGCGATCGGGTCCACGCCCGGAGGAAGCCGGGTGCTGACCAACGTCTCCACGCCGGCCAGCGCCAATTCCTGATACTCCGCGTCGGGCAGGAAAATGACCTTCGTGATGAAGTTGCCGCTAAGGACCTGATCGAAGTCCTCCTCGGTCAACTGCATGGGAATGGCGTTGTGGGCGAGAAATGCCTGGGTTCGCGGGATCGCAGGTCCCACCTCCAGGGTCGGATAGAGTTCCACGCCGGGACGGGCGGGAACACTGGTCAGCTTGAGCCGGAAAATTGCCCCTTGCGGGAAGTTGTACCGGCCGGGGCAAACCAGCGGCTCCGAGTCGAACTGCCCAGGCATGCCCATGTCCCAATTGACGAGCATCCCCTCAGGCCCCACGAACGCCACCTGCGACGTTTGGGCGGGCATGGACGCCGCCGGCTGATACATCATGACCCCGGGCCCGGGACCGCCGACCCCAGGTCCCGGCTCCATCAGCCTCTCGGCCGGCGGCAGGTTCTGTTGAAACGGCCCCGCGCAGCCCACAACTGCCGCCATCAAGACTAAAAAACACATTCCGAGTCTCATTAGGTATCCCCCCTAACCTATCGCTCGAGGCGTGTGCCAGGATCACTCGCTGGTCGTACGCAAGAGCAAGTCAAATTGCCCGCATTATGGACTCTTTCGGGCCCGGCAGTGCCGTCGCCGGTCCGAAACGACTGACGTAGACCCTCCTGAGTTACCGTCTTACAATGCCGACCTGGCAGCCCGCCAATGTGACGAGCCGTGAACCGAAGCGCGCCGCACGGCAGGATCGGCCACGGGCTCCGAGAACCGGTCGCGCAGGATTTCCTCCTGAAAGTTACTGGTCGGTCTATCACAATGCGATTCTTTGGCAAATCCGTCAGAACCCCTAAGATGGCCCCCAGGGTGCCCAGCCTTGCCACCGCAGGGCTGTTTGGATCCGTGCTGGCCGTTCTGGCGGCCATGGGCCAAGTCGAGGGGCCAAAGGGACCCGAAATTGGTGGGGAAGACCCCCATAGTGGAGGAGTCGAGGGCCGGGGCTCGGGCACCATCAGCGGCCAAGAGCTGCTAAGAAGCGCGATCCGCAGGCTGGAACGTCGCCGCTCCATCTCGGCCAAGATTCGCCATAGCATCGATCTGTTCGAGCACAAACTGGTTGGCTCGGGCAATTACTGGGAGGAGCGGTCGCATCGTGGGTTGTTGTTCCGGATGGAGCTGAAAATCCAGCTCGGCGACGAGCCGAGCAGCCTCTTGCACGTCTGCGACGGTCGCTACCTGTGGATGTACCGCAAGCTCGCTGGTGGAGAGAGCCTCAGCCGGATCGACGTAGAGCGGGTCGAGCGGGCCTTGCAGGAATCAGGGGACATACAAGAACTGGCGAAAGTAGATCGATGGCCCGGACTGGGAGGGATTCCCAGGCTGCTCAGGGGACTGCACCGCGCGTATGAGTTCGTTTCCGTCGAAGAGACGTACCTGGAGGGCCGAGAGGGCCCGCTGCCCGTTCTCAGGCTCGAGGGAGAGTGGAGACGGGCGAAATTGGCCAAACTGCTCCCAGAGCAGGAGAAGGCCATTAATGCCGGAAGGACAGCGGATTTAAGCAAGCTTCCGGCGCACCTGCCCGACCACGTGATCCTGTTCCTGGGTAAGGCCGACGCGTTTCCCTACCGAATCGAGTACCGTCGTCGGGGGCCCCATGAGGGAGAAGGAGAAGACGTGTCACGCGACAGGGCACTGGTCACGATGGAACTCTCCGAAGTCAATCTGAACGCCACGATCCACCCTACGAGCTTCCTCTACAACCCCGGCGATCTCGAATGCACCGATCAGACCGTCCCGTTTCTCAAGAAGCTGGGCTTGGTGCCGTAGAAGAGTTCGTTGAGGGCTCTTCAGCCAGGTGAAAGCATCCGTTGATCGTGACGACTTTCACCCGGTCCTTCCGACAGCGAAGCAGATTGAGGCCGCAATTGTCCTGGGGAATGGAGCGGTATCGGGCCACCGGCACGCCCATCAAGTGAGCCAGATACGCCCGATTGACCACGTTGTGAGCCACGACCGCGATCTGCCGGCCAAGGTTGCCCGCCGCGAGCCGTTGGAAAGCCGGGAGAGCCCGGTCGAGGACGGTCTGGAGGGTCTCTCCGCCCAGGTAGGGGTTTTTCGTCGCGTCGGCCATGAAGGCCTCGTAAGCCTGCGGGTCCGTCTGCTGGATCTCTTCCCAGGAACGGCCTTCCCACGCGCCCACGTCCACCTCGACGAACTCATCCACAACCTGGACCGAGAGGCCCTGTGCTTCGGTGATCGCCTCGGCAGTCTGGCGTGCTCGGAGCAGGGGACTGGAGTAGACCGCGTGAAGCGGGCGCGCCGCCAGGAACGTGCCCGTCTGCCGAGCCTGTTCACGGCCTTCCACCGACAACGGGGGATCGGTCCGCCGGCCTTGCAGCCGCGGCGGAGTGGCACGGTTGTTGTCCGTGGCGCCGTGTCGAACCAGATAAAGCCAGCAAGTTTCCGGGGCAGGGCAGGGGGGCATTCTATTACGTCCTGTAAGTCTTTTTACGACAGGTACTTGACGTGAACAGCATTTCCTCTATCTCAATGGCTGACACCATTTCTGACACCCGCCAGCCCGAAAAGTGGCCCCCGAGGCGGTGGAGCCCCGAGGGCCGGGCCGGCAACCTTTTGACGAGGTTGCGACCAATGGCCAAGTCTAATCGAAAGCGGTCGGCGGACAAGCCGGCCAAGCCGACGGCGTTAGGGGTGATCGGCAAGGAACATATCGGCCGTGGCCGAGCTGTCGTATCGTCCGATTGCGATTGACCGCACGCGGTTGGAAAGTCTACTCGCCGAGCTTCGGAGCGGCGAGCCCCAGGCGGCGGCCCCGCGGCAGTCTCCCCCTGCGGCGACACGAGGGCGGGAGGCCGTGCTGCCGTGGTCGGGGCTAACCATGTACGGGGAATCCTTCATCACCAAGTATTTTGGCGGTACGGACATCTCGGCGTGGATTCGTCAGCTTCAGGCGTTGGGGGCGTACCGTGAGGTCGAGCGTGACGGAGAAACCACCTTTGAGGTGGTCGAGGCGGCGGCGGGGCGGGCCGCAGACAGTCTTTATCGGCGAGACGCAGCATTCATGGGATGCCGCGATGATCGTCAAAAAGAAGAAGACGCCAGCGCCGGACACGCTGCCGTCTTCAACAATCGCCGCACATGTTTTCTGGAACTCGCTACGGAAGATGTCTTCGCGAGTTTAGGAAATGCAATCGGCGGTTCCTTATTCCTGATTCTATTTTGGCGTCTTCGGTGAATTACCGACTGAGCCCAAGCGCGAAGGCAACGCCGATCAGCCCCAGGTCTTCAGAGTCGTCGTCTTCAACTCCGGCCCACTCCTGCGATTCCAGACTCGCTCGGGCAAAAACGTTGCCGGCGCAGATACGACGCGACCATTCCAGGCCGACCTGTGCTTCGG
>JBDRTC010000364.1:0-8552 GCA_043824335.1 Planctomycetota bacterium
GACCTCCGTCTCGAACAGTTCGAGGATCGGGTGCTGTTAAGCATCAACCCGACCGCACTCCACGAGGATCCGGTCTTTAGCAAGACGCTTGCGGACGCGGTCGAGCGGGCAGCGGACCTCGATAACTACACCGAGGCATCCCTGTCGGCGACGGCCCAATGGGTTGTCGGCCTGGCCGACGGCGCTTCCTCGAGCGATCTGGCGACGAGCCTCAACGCGGGCTCCCTAGGCGCTGCCTCCCAGTACCGCAACGAGTACGTGTGGGAGTTCCCGAGCGAATACGGCTGGCAGAACATCGTTGCCGGTATCGAGTCCAAGGTCGACGTTTCCTACTTTTACCCATTGGTCAAGGCGGAGGTCGAGAAGTACCTGATCCCGAACGATCCGCTCTTCGCCGACCAGTGGCACCTGTCGAACACGGGCCAGAACGGTGGCACTCCCGGCGCCGACGCCGCCGTCACCCTGGTGTGGGACGAGTTTCTGGGCGACGGCGTGCTGATCGGCATCGTCGACGACGGCCTGGAGCATACCCACGAAGACCTCAACGCCTACTACAGCAGCCAGTACAGCAACGACTTCAACTTCAACGATCCGGACCCGCTCCCGGACTACGTCGGCGACAACCACGGCACCTCGGTGGCCGGCGTGGCGGCGGCCAACGGCGATAACGGCGTGGGCGTTTCCGGTGCGGCTCCTCATGCCGGACTTGCCGGCCTGCGGCTGATCTCCTCGGATCCCAACGCGGCGTTCAACGGACAGCTCGTTGCACAGGCCCTGACCTGGTCCTCCGACGAGATCGACATCTACAACAATAGTTGGGGCTACGTCTTTCCATTTACGCCGCTAACGCCGCTGGAACTGGGTGCACTCTACCAGGGAGTCACCCAGGGGCGCGGCGGGCTGGGCAATATCTACGTTTTTTCTTCCGGCAACAGCGGTGATCTGGGCGAACGATCGGATTATGACGGGCTTAAGAACTCCCGCTTTACCATCGCCGTCGGCGCCTTAGACCACAACGGCCAGCAGAGTTATTACTCCACCCCGGGCGCGTCTCTGTTTGTCTCGGCCCCGTCGAACAGCCAGTTCTCGGGCATCACGACGACGGACCGGACGGGCGAGGACGGCTACAACGCCTCCAACGACACCGACCCGCTCGCAGACCTTAATTACACCTCGCAGTTCGGCGGCACCTCCTCGGCAACGCCCTTGGTCTCCGGCGTAATCGCCCTGATGCTTGAGGCGAACCCCGCGCTGACCTACCGCGACGTCCAGCACATCCTCGCCCAGACGTCTCGGCAGACCGACCCGATCGATCCGGGCTGGCAGATCAACACGGCCGGCTTCCACTTCAACGACAAGTACGGCTTTGGCGCCATCGACGCCTACGCGGCCGTGGAGGCGGCGAAGACTTGGGAGACCGTCGGCCCGGAGATATCGCTTTACTCGGCCACGGTCAACGTCAACCAGACGATCCCCGACAACGACGCCACCGGCTTGGAGCAGATTGTTCGCTTCGGCGGCGAGATCGGTGCGATTGAATGGGTCGAGGTCACGCTCGACGTGAATCACGGTTACGTGGGCGACCTGGAGGTTGTTCTGGAATCGCCCTCGGGCACGCAGTCCGTATTGTCCGACCCGTTCGTGCTCCCGACTTTCGGCTACAACACGTGGACCTTCACCACTGCAGCCAATTGGGGTGAGGGGTCCGCCGGTGACTGGAGGGTGCTGGTCCGCGACCGGGTTACCGGCCTTACCGGTACCTGGAACAGCGTGCAGGTGACCGCCTATGGCACCGAGGCCGAGACGGCTCCCCCAAAACTGGTCGTTGTGATTCCCAACGAGGGCGACCTGCTCGACGACGGCGACGTCTTCCACATCGCCCCGCGGGAACTGCTGTTGCGCTTCAACGAGGGTCAGGTCATTGATCCCAACACGCTCGGCGGGATCCAGGTTTACCGGGCCGGCGCCGACGGCGTGTTCAATGACGGCGGCGACGGCGAATACGACGCCAATGATCGCCTCGGCGACATTTCCGTCGAGTTGGGCTACATCGGCATCGGCGACCGCACGAACGAGGTGATCGTTCGCTTTGCCGAGTCGCTGCCCGACGATCTCTACCAGATCCAAATCATCGGCCGGGCCGACAGCGATCTGGGCGATCCGCTGATGAACGACCGGGGGCTACTCTACAGCGGCGGCGAGGACGAGATCCGTGAGTTCGAGTTGGACCTCGGCGCGCAGGTGGTGGCCGTGGTGCCGCAGCCGATCACCCGCCAACCGGACGGCACGCTCCAGCAGCAGCGAAACGTCATCGAGGTCTACTTCAATGAAGACGAGCTGGATTTAACTGCGGCGCAAACCACCGACTTTTACCAGGTCATGTTGACCCACGAGACCGCCACGCCCCAGGACGACGCTTGGGTCCATCCGACCACGGTGAGCTATACCTACGACGCCGACAAGGGCGGCAAGGTGGTTCTCACATTCACCGACATCACGGTCCACTACGCCGACGGAACATCGGACCCGCCAACGACGATTGCCGATCTGGCCGAGGTCGGCACCGGCGCTTTCCGCCTGCGGGTCGGCAACAAGTACGTGGATCAGCGGATCACCACCACCCGCATGACGGCCAGCGAGGTGGGAACGAGCTTCTACACGGCAGATGACGTCAGTGCGCTCACCGGCTTCGGGATTGGTCCCAGCGCGCAGAGCCTGATCATCTCAGAGCAGATCAACGCGCTGTCGTACGGCTTGGAGTGGCCCGGCGCGATCGATGAGCCGGGGCACCGAAATCTGCCCAACCACGACGCGATCTTGGTCGAGGACCATCCCACGCCCGCGGACAGCAACGGCGACATTCCGGTTTACGGATACTATTTCCCGCACGAGTACGGAACGCATCCGATCTCCGGAGCGACGTTGACCAGCCAAATCACGGATCCCCAAAGGCAAAGAGCCCGGGAGATCTTCGAGATTTATGGGAAGTACCTCGGTGTGTCGTTCATGGAAAGGGAGAGCGGAGGGATCGCCATCATTACCGGCGACCTGATCGCCGTCGATCCCTCGCTGCCAAACGGTCCCAGTGGTCC
Organism: Planctomycetota bacterium; assembly: GCA_043824335.1. Lineage (GTDB taxonomy): Bacteria > Planctomycetota > Planctomycetia > Pirellulales > Thermoguttaceae > JBDRTC01. The sequence goes on from JBDRTC010000364.1 coordinate 3,093, forward strand.
CGGGGGTATAGGCGGACCCGGCTTTGCGCTGGTGAACTACACGTTGGACTTCGGTCCCAGCGAGTTCGGCGGCTCATGGTTCCAGATCGCCTTCCACGAGATCGGCCACGCCCTGGGGCTGGCCCACTCGTACGATCTGCCCCAGTTCACGATTATGGGCAGCTCCGAAGACGCCACCACGGCGGTCGGCGCCTTCGAGCCCGTCTTTCCGGGCGACTACGACGTGGTCCACGGCCAGCGTCTCTTGACGCCCGACAGCACCGACGTCGACCTCTACCAGTTCACGCTCGACCGATCGGGCACGTTCAGCGCCGAGATCTTCGCCGAACGGATGGGTATCTCCAGCGCCTTGGACGCCGAACTGACGCTCTACCAGCAATACACAGATACGGAGACGGTCACCGTCCTGGAGCTCGGCGTCGAGGTCGACCGCCAGTTCCCGGTCACCCGCTACCGAGTTGTCTCCCGCAACGACGATTACTATAGCGAAGACTCGTATCTGGAGATGTACCTCAAGCCGGGTACGTACTTTGTGGGCGTGTCGGCCAGCGGGAACGACCAGTTCGATCCGTCGATCGATGGATCGGGCATTGGCGGCGTGAGCGACGGCGTGTACGACCTCCGCGTTAACTTCACGCCCGGCGGGGTCGATCCCGACGATACGCTCACCTTCATGGGCGACGGGACGAACCACCTCGTCGACACGACAGACGTCCTCTTCGACGGGGATGCCGACGGTGTGCCCGGCGGCGTCTATGACTTCTGGTTCAACGTCCGGGCCCAGGCCGACACGATCTACGTCGACAAGGCTTCGCCGGCCCTAACCGCCAACGGCTCGATCGGCGCGCCGTTCAAGGAAATCGACATTGCCTTGGCCGCCGCCCAGCCGGGTGACATCGTCCGCATCGTGGGCAACAACTTCGACAACGACACCGGGCCGCCGGCCGATCTCACCGACAACCTCCCCTACGAGATCGGCGACGACTCGCAACAGGGAACCCTTTCAGACGGTTCCAAGATGGACGTGCCCAAGGGCGTCACCGTGATGATCGACGCCGGGGCCGTCTTCAAGCTCGGCGAGGCCAACATCGACGTGGGCAGCTCGGCCCAAGGCGTCGACCGCAGTCGCGGCGCCCTTCAGGTGCTGGGCATTCCCGGCCGGCCCGTCTACTTCACCTCCCACTTCGACGAGACGATCGGCGAAGACACGGAGCCGGGCTTCGATTCGGTCGGGCGTGCGGATGACTGGGGCGGGCTGGTGTTCCGTAACAGGGCGGACTACGACTTCATCGCCGCTTACGACCCGACGATGACGGCGCTGCCCCGCGAGGTCCTCGAGACCCAGGGCATCTTCCTCAACTACGTCAACCACGCCGACATCCGCTACGGCGGCGGCGAGGTCGACGGCTTCGTCTACAGTCCCGTCCACATGGTCGAGGCGCGGCCGACCGTTACCTACAACTCGATCACCCTGAGTGCCGGCGCGGCCCTTTCCGGCGATCCCAACAGCTTCAAGGATACGCAGTTCCAGAACTGGGACATTACCAACCCCTTCACTTCCGATTACGACCGGGTTGGGCCGCTGGTGCGGAACAACCACATCGTCAGCAACTCCGTCAACGGCATGTACATCCGGGTGACGACGCCGGCCGGCGGGGCCATTTCCGAACTGGAGCATACGGCGCGGTGGGACGACTGGGACGTGGTCCACGTCGTCGCCGAGAACCTCTTCATCAACGGCACCCCCGGCGGTGCCTATGTGCCGAATGCCACCAATAAGCTCTCCCTAATCGACAACGGCTACACTATCCGGGCGGTAGCGGGCGATTCGATTGACGACGGCGAGACGTTCTCGCTCTTCGACGGCCGGACGAAGCTGGTCTTCGAGTTCGATCGCCCGCCGGGGGTCTTCCCGGGCCACGGGGTCACGCCCGGCCACGTGGAGATCTACTTCGAAGGTCTGGCTCCGACGGTGGACACTGCCGCGGAGATTGCCACCAAGATCGCCGCGGTCATTCACGGCAAGTTCCTGGCCGGGGAGTTGGAGATCGACGCGGTCGCCGTCGGGAACGAGGTCGCCCTGACGACCCACGGTCCCAAGCTCCTTACAGAGGGGTTCGGTGTACCCGAGTCGCGCATCGACGCCCGGCTGCACGTTGACCCGGGGATGATCGTCAAGCTGAACGGAACGCGGATCGAGATGGAGATGGGCTCGCAACTGATCGCCGAAGGCCGACCGGGCTCCCTGGAAGGCGCCCCCGGCTACAAGGTGATCTTCACGTCGATCAACGACGCTCGCTACGGCGCCGGCGGCGACTTCAACACCCCCAGCGATTTCAGCGGCGTCCCGCCGGCCAAGGGCGATTGGGCGGGCTTGACCTTCGGCCCGGTCTCCGAGGGCAGCATCGACCACGCCCTGATCGCCTTCGGCGGCGGCGAGGCCACCCAGGAAGGGGGCGGCGATATCTTCGATCCCGTCGAGATTCGCCAAGCCACCGTGCGGATCACCAACACCCGCTTCGAGAGCAACGACGCCGGATCGGCCGGCGACCGCAACGGCCGCGGTTTTATCGGGCCGGCCACGATCTACGTCCGCGGCGCGCAGCCGGTGATCGCGGGGAACGACTTCCTCAACAACTCCGGCCCGATCCTCAGCATCGACGTCAACGCGCTGAAGGGGACCGCCGCGCCCGACTGGGGCCGCAGCACCGGTCCGGTTGCCTCGTTCGACTCCTACGCCGACAACTACGGTCCGCTGGTTCGCGAGAACCGCATGACCGGCAACCAGATCAACGGCATGGAGGTCCGCGGCGGCATCCTCACCACGGAGAGCATCTGGGACGATACCGACGTGGTCCACGTGCTCTACAACGAGGTGATCGTCCCCAACTTCCAGCACGTCGGCGGCCTGCGCCTCCAGAGCAGCGTCAACGAGAGCCTGGTCGTGAAGCTGCAAGGGACTGACGCCGGGTTCACCGCCGACGGCGTTCCCTACGAGATCGACAACCGCATTGGCGGCTCCGTGCAGATCATCGGCACGCCGGGGCACCCGGTCGTGCTCACCGCCCTGAGCGACGACTCGGTCGGCGCGGGCTTCAACCTCCGCGACCAGCCGCAGTTCGACACCAACGGCAACGGCAACAGCGCCGGCACGCCCGGCGCGTGGCGGAGCGTCAAGCTGGAGCGCTACAGCAACGACCGGAACGTGGCGGTCATCAACGAGCAAGAACCGGCCTTCGGCGCCGACCAGGACGTCAACAACGGGACGAAGGGAGTCGCGGAGCCACTGGGCGATCTGGCCTCCTCCGAGAAAGCCGGCGACGACAACCTTCGCCTGGGCTTCGAGGTCCACGGCGACATCCGCATCGACGCCCCCGCCGACGCCGACGTTTACAGTTTCACCGCCGTCGCCGGTACCGAGGTCTGGATCGATCTCGACTGGACGACCCATGCATTCGATGCCATCGTCGAGCTCATCGACGAGGACGGCAACGTGCAGGCCCGGTCCGACAACTCGGTCAACGAGTTGGCGACCGACGACATGTACGGCGATTCGCCGCTTCTGGGCTCGGACGCGGATACGTTCGTGCGGACCATGGACCGCGACCCGTGGCTCCGCCACGACTTCTACACGATGAACCCCCGCGATGCGGGGATGCGAGTCGTGCTCCCCGGCCCGGTAGGAACCACAGAAACGTATTACGTGCGAGTCCGCAGCTCGCTGGCGATCGGCAACATCGTTGCGCCCGGCCAGCTTCAGGACGGCCAGACGTTCCTGATCACCGACGGCGCGGGCAGTTCGATGGTGTTCGAGCTGAACAAGTCGGGCGGCTTCTCGCCGGATAACGTCGAGGTGGACCTCACGACCGCCACCACGGCCGCCGATGTCGCCCTGGCCATCGTCGACGCGATCAACACCAGCGGCCTGGACTCGACGGCGCGGGTGCTCAACGGGAACGTGGTGCTCGACGGCACGCACGTCGAGTTCAACCCCAACAAGCGGGTGGACGATCCCCCTCCGCCTCTGCTTCCGCCGGCGGTGCCGTTCGTCAAGCTGGGCAACACCAGCGGCAAGTACCAGTTGCAGGTCCGGCTCCGCGAGATGCAGGAGATCGCCGGCTCCACGGTTCGCTATGCCAGCATCCGCTACGCCACCAACGGGATCGAGGTGCTCGGTCAGCCCGGCCACTCGCCGCTGTTGGGCGAGTCGTCCGAGAATTCGGGAAGCAACGACGTCTTCGGAAATGCCCAGGACCTGGGCAACCTGCTGGAGGTCGACCGCAACACCCTCTCGGTGGCCGGCCAGTTGGCCAGCTACACCGACGTCGACTGGTACCAGTTGGACATCGACATGGAAGGCATCCAGTCGATTGCGGGGGTGAACGACCGCGGCAGCGTCTGGGCCACGATCTTCGACCTCGACTACGCCGACGGGCTTGGGGGCCCGGACCTGGCCATGTGGGTCTTCGACTCGCAGGGCCGCCTGGTGCTCGCCGGCAACCAGTCGAACGTTGCCGACGACCGGCCGGAGCCGATCGCCGGGGCAACCGTCCAGAACCTCTCCCAGGGCTCGGTGGGCGCAGGCGATCCGTTCATCGGCACCGCCTTCTTGCAGGAAGGCAACGGGGTGACGTACTTCGTTGCCATCAGTTCCACGCTCCGCGTGCCGCAGGAGTTGGAAGACGTCTCCCCGCTGACCCGCCGCGAGCCGCTCAACTCGGTCGCACGCATCGCTACGGAAAACTTCTCGTGGCCGGACAGCAGCGGCGTTCCGACGAACCAGCGGCCGTATGGTCGCGCGAACTACACCCCGGGCAGCGATTTGCTCGGCCAGCGGCTGGTCCCGATCGTCGATGAGTTCACGCTCAGCGACGTGACCCTCTACGTCAACACCAGTTCCCAACTGTATACCGTCGACCCGTTCTCCGGAGAGTTTGAGACCGACGTGACCTCGATGTACGGCGGCACGTACCTGCCCAACTACGGCTCGACGTTCTGGTACAACGACATCGCCATGCGGAACGATGGCCGGCTCATGACGCTGACCGCCGGCGGGTCGGGCGGCGGTCCGGGTTCCGGCTCCCAGGCCCCTTCCTTACGCCGTTTGAGCACCGAGGACGCCCGCAACTACGTCACCTCCGTGTCGACGGGGATCATCGTCTATGAAATCAACCCCGCGACTCCCACTGCGCTGCGTGCGGCTTACTACAACGGCGTCGAGTTCGAGGCGCTGGTGCACGACCCGAATAACACCGGATCTCGCGGCCGGTTTTCGCTCGCGGTGGGCAACGTGATCGAGAACAGCAGCGTTGCTTACGGCCACAACCTCGTGTACCTGCTGGACAGCAATGGCACGGCCGTCAATCACCCGTGGGTCCCCAGTACGCCACACCCCGACGGCGCGCGCCTGACCAGCAACATCGTGCCGGTCGGCCAATTGTACTCTGCGCCGACGATCAT
>JBDRTC010000365.1:0-4542 GCA_043824335.1 Planctomycetota bacterium
AGCGCCCGTTGGATTTCTTCGCGCACCGGCCCGGGGGGTATTTGTTCCGTCTCCAGGGCCGCCTCCAAGTGCATTTGTGCGCCAAGGGCGTCCTGAACCAACCCGTCGTGGATTTCATAGGCGATCAGCTGACGATCCCGCTCGTAAGCGCCGAGCAATTCCTCGATCGACGCGCATGTGGCCCGCTTTGAGTACGCCGCCGAGTTGGAAACGAACGTCCGTTTGCTCACTCTGCTTACTCCGCACGAGCTCCCTCGGGCTGGCCACGAACCGCTCTCAAGGACAACTAGTGGGGGCCTTGAACGCTCCCCACAACGTGCCCCTCCAAATAACGATCCGACGAACCCTCTCGAAATGATAGCAGGAATTTCGTCGGGGGTCACCCCCATACCCAATATTCAGGGAAACAGGCCGGCGAGCGTCGTCCAATGGAGGCATTGATTCCCCTAACAAGTGGTATATTCGGAGGGTACTTCGGTGGGAATCGCGCCTATGGTGCCACTTCTTGTCCCGGCGATCAACCCGATATAGGGGAAAATGGGCCCGATCGACACCTGGAAGGCACTTGTACCCATGTCGAGCATGAGCGACGGCAAGACAACGCCGGGCTATCCGTAATCGAGCGTAGCCCGGCTCTCTCCCACCGACAGGCACCCCCCCGGGGTACGGGCAGAAAGCAGGCGTTCCGGTATCTGGCGACTCGCGACAAATCCGATTGTGTTCCGAGGCGTGGTGGCGATAATAGGGGTGGGGAGGGTGATCCACCGGCGGATGGGTGTACGTCCTGCGGCGGCGGAGCGGGGAAAGCGATCATGTCTTGGGCGAGAACTTCTCTTTTCGTGTTCGGGCTGGCCGCAGCCTTTGCTCTACCGGTTCAAACCGCTTCGGGCCAGGAGGTCCAGAAGCAGATGATCGTCACGCCCGACGGCAAGACGATTGAAGTCCCCGCGGGCGCGAACATCCCCCCGGAAGTGCTCGAACGCATGGGCTCCCGATCGGGGCCGTCAAAACCGGGGGCTGAGCCTGCCAAGCCCGACGACAAGGGCGAGGAGAAGAAGGACGAGAGCAAGGAGAAGAGCGGCGAGGAAGGCAAGGCCGAAGACAAGGAAAAGGATAAAGAGAAGAAAGACTCCGAGAAGTCTAAAGAAGGGCCGGAGCCGATCAAGCGCGAGTCGATGGAGGTCGAGCCGGCTGACCCCAAGGAGTTGGAGGTCCGGCCCGACAAGGAGACCGGCCTGGTCGAGTTCAACTTCAAGAGCCAGAAGTGGCTCGACGTGCTCGAGTGGCTGGCCGTGATCTCGAAAATGAGCCTCGATTGGCAGGAGTTGCCGGGCGATCACCTCAATCTCACCACCGAGCGCAGCTACACGGTCCCCGAGACCCGCGATTTGATCAACCGCCATCTCTTGGCGCGGGGATACACGCTCTTGAGCCAGGGAGAGGTGTTGTCGGTCGCGAAGATCGACAAGCTGGATCCCGGGCTGGTGCCGCGGGTGCGTGCGGAAGAGTTGGCCAAGCGAGACCCGCACGAGTACGTCAAGGTGTCGTTCACGCTGGACTGGCTCCTGGCGGAGACGGCCGTCGAAGAGCTCAAGCCGATGATGAGCCCCAACGGCAAGCTCACTGCGCTTAAGGCAACGAACCGCTTGGAGGCGATGGACGCGGTCGTCAACCTCCGCGAGATTTCTCGATTGCTCGAAGAGGAACAGTCGACCACCGGCCAGGACGGGCTGGTGCGCACGTTCCCTCTGAAGCACACGCTGGCGGAGCAGGTGCTCGAGCAGTTACAGGCGCTCTTGGGAATCGAGTCGAAATCCAAGGGACCCGCCCAGCCGACGACGCCGGACCAGATGCGGGCCCAGCAGGAAGCGATGAAGCAGGCCCAGCAGCGAGCCCAGCAGCAGGCCCAGCAGGGCAAAGGCGGTCCGCCCACCAAGCAGAAGGCGGAGATCTATCTGGTGGCCAACAAGCGCGAGAACAGCATCGTGGCCCAGGCTCCGCCGGACAAAATGGCGCTGATCGCGCAGGCGGTCGAGGCGCTCGACGTCGCTTCCGACCACGCCCATTCCCTGCTCCGCAACATGGAGCGGATGCAAGTCTACCGGCTGGAATCGCTCAAGCCGGGCGTCCTCATCAAGAGCCTGGAGGAACTGGGCGATCTCGATTTTGACACGCGTCTGGAGGCCGACCAAGAGAATAACGCGATCATCGCTTACGCCTCCCTGGCCGATCACCTGACGATCCGCTCATTGATCGACAAGCTCGACGCCGGTGGCCGCCGCGCCGAAGTGATCCAGTTGGAAACGCTCCGGGCGGAATCGGTCGCCAAGATCGTCGACTTCATGATGGGGGGTGGGAAGGAAGAGGAGAAGCAAGACACGTCGCGGAGCGAACGGTCCTACTTTCCCTTTTTCTCGCCCTCCCCCCCCAGAGGCTCTTCCTCACGGCGCGGCAGCGAAGAGCACGCCGACCGGTTTCGCGTCGACGCCGATTTGAAGAACAACGCCCTTCTGCTCTGGTGCAACGACTTCGAGCTGGCCAAGGTGGAAAATCTGCTCGATAGCCTCCGCGAGAATCAGCAGGAAGGCGGCGGGACCAACACCTATCACGTTTACCGCCTCGTGACGCTCGATCCCGAGCCCCTCGTCAGCACCCTGGAAGCGATGGAGACCCTCAGCTTCCAGGCGAGGCTCGAAGTGGACAAGGAGAACGGCTCCGTCATCGCCTACGCCCCCGAGGCCGACCACCAGAAGATTCGCGATCTGATCGGCGAGCTCGACGGCAGCGGCCGGCAGTTCCACGTCGTGCCGCTCAGGCGGCTCGAAGCCGACTACGTCGCCGGCACGATCGCCTTCATGATGGCGGGAAAGGAGGAGCAACAGCAGTCGGGATACAGCCGGACCTACATCGACTACAACTACTATGGGGGCGGCCCGTCGCGCGGGGGCGGCAAAGAGAAAAAGCCCGACGAGTTCCGCGTCGACGCCGACGTGGAGTTCAACCGGTTGCTCCTCTGGGCCAACGAGATCGAGCTGGAAGAGGTGATGAACCTCCTGGAGAAGCTGGGCGAGATCCCCCCGGAAGGCGGCGATCCGAGTACCGTCCGCGTGCTCGACGTGTTGCCCGGCCCGGAGAGGGCGCAACTGCTGGAGCGCATCCAGCGAATCTGGCCGTCGCTTGCGCCCAATACGTTGGTGACCCCGCCGGCTGAGGAGGAGGAATCGGAAGAGGACGCCGCAGCGGGCGAAGAGGAACCAGAAGACAAAGCGACGCCGGCGGAGTCGCGTCCGGCCACGACCACCGCCGGCTCGCCCGACGCCACCGGCCCCTCATCCGGCAACGGTCCGATCACCGGTTCCCCGGCTCAGAGTCCGGTTTTCCAATTCGCGCGGCTTGCGGAGGAGGGCGTCGAGCCGGAAGCTGCCGACGCGTCCAAGGAGGCAGTCCCGCGGGAGAGCACCGAAGCGGCCGACGCCGGGGAAGCTGAGACCGAGGAGCAACGCAAGCCGGAGAGCACGAAGCCGGAGGCCGCTTCCGAGCCGGAGAAGGAGCCGGCGGCGCCCGCGGATTCCAGCGACGAGCCGGTCGCGACGCCGCCGCAATCGGATCAGTCTGCCGTAGCCACCGAACCGGCCGAGGAGGCGAAGAAACCGCCGCCGGTCAGCATTACCGAAGCGCCCGACGGCCGGCTGATCATCACCTCGGAGGACACCCAGGCCCTCGACCGTTTGGAGGAGCTGATCGGCCGGTTGGCGCCCCCGCGAAAAGACTACCACTGGTTCAAGCTCAGATACGCCGAGGCCTACTGGGTCGCCTGGAACCTGAAGGACTTCTTCGAGGAGGAAGAGAAGGACGAGAGCAGCTCCTCGCGGTACGACATGTACTACTTTGGCTATCCTCCCTCATCCGGTTCCTCGGGCGGCAGCAGCCGGCGGCTCTCCAAGCGGCGGCCCTTGCGGTTCATTTCCGACGACGACACGAACACGATCCTGGTCCAGGGCGCCACCCCGGAGCAGTTGGCGACCATCGACGACCTGATCGAGGTGTACGATCAGCCCCCGTCGACCGATTCCGACTCGGCCCGCAAGACGGAGGTTTTCCCAATCCGCTATTCCAAGGCGACGGTCGTTGCCGAGGCCGTCAAAGACGTGTATCGCGATCTGTTGAGCGACCGCGACAAAGCGCTGAACAACAAGCCCCAACAGGAGCAGCGAAGCGAAAGCCGGTACAGTTACACGTACATCCTCGGCGACGAAGATGGAGAGCGGAAGGCGCCCAAATGGAAGGGCTATCTCTCGATCGGGATCGACGAATTGTCGAACACGCTGATCGTTTCGGCCCCGGAGTTCCTCTTCCGCGACATCGAGCGACTGATCGAGAGCCTCGACGAGGCGGCCCGGCCGACCGACGCGGTGCACGTCATGCACCTGGGCCAGGGGGTCAGCGCCGCCGAGGTGCAGGAGGCGCTCTCCAAAGTGCTCGGCGAGAAAGCATCCAGCAAGCCTGCCGCGAAACCGGAGGGCCAGGGGGGCGGCCCGCCCG
>JBDRTC010000366.1:0-2914 GCA_043824335.1 Planctomycetota bacterium
TCAGCCTCGCCCGAGATCGGCCGTGCGGCGTCTGGGCCGCGATCTGCCGGTCATCCTCGCGGCGTTGCTTCTCTTTTGGTTTGGAGCGGGCGTTTCCACTGGTTCCCAAGCTGGAGCTTGGGAACCAGAGCGAAGCCCGAACCTGGGAATCAGGTCAGAAGCCTGCACGGTCGGGTGGCACTGGCGAGACGCCGGTGGCACCCGACCGTGCAGGCTTTTCCTTGTCCCCCTTAGCCGGCAAGTGACCAACAATCCACCGACACGTTTTCTTGAGGAGGAAGCTTCGATGATGAGAGACATGACGATGGGTGCCGTGGTTTTGCCGCTTGTCTTGTCGATCGCCACGGCAGCGCCGAAGTTGGACGAAACTCCGGCGGGCGACGAGGAGTGGGGATACCGTCCGGCGGCGGGCGCGGTTTCCGAGGCCAGTCCGCCCGGCTTTTCCTGGCGGCCGCAAGAGGGCATCGTCTCCTGGGAATTGGAGTGCGGCCAGGGAGAGGGTTTTGAGAAGATCGCGTATCGGGTGGGCGGCGTCACGATGAACGTCCACTGCCCGCCCGAGTCGCTTCCGCCGGGCAAGTACACGTGGCGCTACCGGGGCGTTGATCGCGAAGGCGAGAAGACCAACTGGAGCCAATCGCGCGCGTTCACCATTGCCGAAGGCGCCGTGTCGATGCCGATGCCCCCGCGCGACGAGCTGCTGGCGCGAATCCCCAGAAGTCACCCGAGGCTGTTCGTTCGTCCGGAGGATCTGCCGCGGATGCGAGAGCTTGCCAAGGGGCCGATGGGCGACCGTCTCCAGGCGCTTGTCGCCCGGTGCGAAAAACTCCTGGCCGATCCCCCGCCGACGAGCGAACCGAAGAAGTACCCGGACGACATGGTCCGGGGAAGCCAGGAATGGAAGAAGCTCTGGTGGGGTAACCGCACCTACACTACGGCCGCGCTCGACGGCGCGGCCACGCTGGCGTTCACCCGGCTCTTGGGCGGCAAAGAGGAATACGGCGAGCTGGCCAAACGAATCCTCCTGGACTGTGCCGAGTGGGACCCCAAAGGCGCGACCGGCTACCGCTACAACGACGAGGCCGGCATGCCGTACGCCTACTATTTCTCGCGGACCTACACGTTCGTCTACGATCTGTTGAGCGAAGAGGAGCGCGAAGCCTGTCGTCGGATGATGAAAGTTCGCGGCGAGGAGATGTACCGGCACCTTTACCCCAGGCACCTCTGGCGGCCCTATTCGAGTCACAGCAACCGGGCCTGGCATTTCCTGGGCGAGGTGGGGATCGCCTTCCTGGATGAGATCGAGGGGGCCGACGACTGGGTCTGGTTCGCGATGAACGTCTTCTACAACGTCTACCCGGTCTGGTCGGACGACGACGGCGGCTGGCACGAGGGCGTGAGCTATTGGTCGAGTTACGTCGGCCGCTTCACCTGGTGGGCCGACGTGATGCGGGCGGCCACGAGAGTCGACGCCTTCGACAAGCCCTACTTCGCCAAGGCCGGCTACTACGCCATGTATCTCATGCCGCCCGGCAAGGTCGGTGCGGGCTTCGGCGACGGGGCCACCCGGCGGAAAGCCTCGCAGTTGGTCCCCTTGATGAGCCAGCTTGCGGCCCAGTCGGGTAACGGCCACTGGCAGTGGTACGTCAACCAGATGGGCGGCTCGAGCGAGACGGAGGGCTACGTCGGGTTCGTTCGCGGCACGCTCCCCAAGGCGGAGCCCAAAACGCCCGACGATCTCCCCACCTCGCGACTCTTCCGCGGCACCGGGCAGGCGACCCTCAACACGACGCTCACAAGCGCCGACGACGACGTGCAGGTCATCTTCAAATCAAGCCCCATGGGCACCCGGTCCCACGGCAACGCGGGCAACAACTCGTTCGTGCTCTGGGGCTACGGCCAGCGACTGCTCATCCGCACCGGGCACTACTACCTTTACGGCGGCCCTCACCATCGCGACTGGGTGTGGAGCACGCGGTCGGTCAACAACATCACCGTCGACGGCCACGGTCAGGTGAAGCGATCGAGCGCGGCGAAAGGCGAGATCACGGCCTTCAAGACCACGCCTTCGATCGACGTCGTGGTGGGCGAGGCAGGCGGAGCCTATCGCATTAAGGAGGATGGCCAGGATCGCAAACTGTTGGATCAATACACCCGGGCGATCGTGTTCGTCAAGCCGGACTTGGTGATCGTCTTCGACCGGCTCGTCGCTCCACGGCCGGCTTCTTTTGAGTATTGGCTCCACGCGATCAACGAGTTCACGGTCGAAGACCAGCGGAAGATCGAAACCCGGGCCGGCGACGTCGACTGCGCCATCGACATCCTCGCGCCTCAAGGGTTGACCTTCTCGCAGACCGACCAGTACGACCCGAACCCGTGGCCCCAGATCACGACCCGGGAGTGGCATCTGACGGCGACCACCCCGTCGAAGCAGAAGACCTGCGAGTTCGTGGCCCTCTACCGGCCTCACCGTGCAAGCCAGACGCCACCCGGCGCGGCCGCCTTGAAGCAACTCGACGGCGGCTATCTCGTCGAAGCCGACCTGACGGACGGCAAAGTGGTCGCGCTACTGCCCACCGACGATTCGGCCACGCTGTCTGCCGAAGGGCTTGAGACGACGGGCACGATCCTGGTCCGGCGCTACGGGTCTGACGGGTCGATCATCGAAACGGTGAACTTGGGCGAGTAGGCTCTGTTTCAGAGATCGGTTGGGTGCCACTGGCGTCTCGCCAGTGCTGCCGTGAAAGCACGGGCAAGATGCCCGTGGCACCCGTCAAAACGGTCGCACCCAACCTCCGTTGGTGCGGCAGTTGTACTGCCGCACCGGCGGTGTGCGTGGGAGGTTCGGCAGTACAACTGCCGAACCAACGGGCATTTGGTATGACGCCCGCTGAAAACGTCGTACCATCCTTGG
>JBDRTC010000367.1:0-2435 GCA_043824335.1 Planctomycetota bacterium
GGTTGGAGCAGCAACCATCCGGGTGGGGCCCAGGCTGTCCTTGCCGATGGTAGCGCCCGCTTTTTCAGTGAAACGATGGACCATTACGTGCGGTACAGTCTGGCCACCCGAGTCGGTGGTGAAGTTGTTTCGATGCCGTAATGGCCGCAAACTGACGCGCTCCTTTGCGTGAAGGAAGGATTCATCGAAAGACAATTCGGGGGCCGTCCCGATTTTCGCGCAGCGAGAATGGGATCGGCCCCCGTTTTTCATTGCGCGCCGGAGGAACCCCCTTTCCAAGGCTCCTCGATCCGCAACATTTGATCGAGGCCCACGCCATCCAGTTGCTGGGTGGCCCCGCTCGGCCAGTGAATTTCGAGGCGACAGGGACCGCGATAGGCGCCCAGGCCGAAGACCAGCACGGGCTGATGGCTCACGGCGTAGCTGCTGCCTCCGAAGAGCTGCTTGACGAAAGAGCGGTCGCCGGCCCGCAGTGTGACCCGGACGCCGATCCCGCGGCGATTGCTGAGGTGTCCTAGGAACGCGAGCTTCAGCCAGTGCCCTCGATTGGAATCGTTTCGCAGCAGCGCGACGGGCGCGTTCTGGTGAACCACGCAGAGGTCGAGATCGCCGTCGTCGTCGAAGTCGGCGGTGGCGACGCCGCGGCCGACTCGCCGGGCCGAGAAGTAGTCGCCGGCCTCGACGCCGCACTCCCGCCACCGGCTGCCGTCAAAGGTGAACAACTGCGGTTGCATCTGGTACGGCTCTCCCTCGAGGCCCTTATCGGGGTCGATGTGCCCGTTGACGATGAAGAGTTCCTGCCGCCCGTCCAGGTCGAAGTCGGTCATGACGGTTCCGAAGCCCAGGTATTTCAGGGTGGGACCGTGCAATCCGGCCAGCCCGGTCACGTCCTCGAAGCCGCGGCTACCCAGGTTCCGGTACAAGGTATTTGACTCCCGGTGAAAGTGCGTCACGTAGAGATCCAGGTAACCGTTGCCGTCGTAGTCGCCACAGGCCACGCCCATGCTGGCTTCCGGGTTTCCGTTGACGTCGACCGCGCAGCCCAACAGCGTCGAGGATTCAGAGAATCGACCCTGCCCGTCGTTGACGAACAGATAATTCGGCGTGGTGTCGTTGGCGACATAGACGTCGGCATCCCCGTCATTGTCGAAATCGGCCATCACGACCCCGAGGGCCCGGCCGGGCGGAGCCGACAGGCCGCGCTCCTCCAGCGCCGCGCTGAACGTGCCGTCGCCGTTGTTCAGGAAGAATTCGTCCGGAACCGGTTCGGCGACCTTTGGATTGCACATCCGAGGTTGACCGTCGCGCTGGCAGTCGATGGGGTTTCGGGGGTCGTAGAGACAATAGTTGCAGACGTACAGATCCAGGTCGCCGTCACGATCCACGTCGGACCAGGCCGCGGTCGTACTCCACCGGGTGTCGCCCACTCCCGCGGCCACGGTGACGTCCTGAAATGTGCCGTCGCCCTGGTTGTGGTACAACACGTTGGCCCCCACGTTGGTTACGTAAACATCGTCGAAGCCGTCATTGTCGAAGTCGCCCGCGGCCACGCCTTGGGCATAGCCGAATTGGGCGATACCGGCCATTTCGGTGACGTCTTCAAACGTGCCTTTGCCCGTGGCCCGGAACAGGCGGTCCGACGGTTGCTCCGGGGCAGAGGTATTCAACGGATCGCCCCCCTGGATCAGATAAAGGTCCCAGGCGTGGTCGCCGTCGTAATCCAGCCAGGCGCAGCCTCCGCCGGTGGCCTCGATCATTAGGTTCTCGCCGACGGCGCCGTTGCGATACACGTGATCGAGGCCCACCTGCGCGGCCACGTCGAGCAGCCGTATGCGCGGGCCGGCCGCCGAGCGGGGAGTGGTACGGATTCCGGGCGACCCGACATCATCGTATCCATCGCGAACGGGGAGCGATATGCCCTCACGAAAAGGGTTGGGCGCATCGGCTGACGAGGAGTCCCTGTCGGCCCGGTCACGGCAGCCGAGCGCTGCCAGGGCCCCAAGCAGAAGGATCACGGTCGATAGGCGAAGCATGGCAATACGGTGATTCTCGGTCTGTCACGAAAGGTCCCTGATGCGACCGCCAGGGGCGAATTTCCCAGCCCGGTCTTGTCAGGGGCTCCCAAGCCGGTCGCCGGGCGCCAAACGGTTTTCCAGAACGGTGATACAGGATTTCCAAGTGTCGTTTCCGGAGGACGACATGATAAAGTCTCCCAACACGACATCGACGTCGCCGTCGTCGTCGTAATCGCCGAGATCGCCACACGGGTGATAAGGGGTGCCGGTTTCCAGGAAGTAACGCTGGTACTCACCCGGCGAGGTCTGCTCGAGCCAAATGACCGTTTCCAACAATCCGGCATTCGGCGTGTTCGGGTCAAACATGGGCATGAAGCAACTGGAGACGAGGTCCAGGTCTCCGTCGCCGTCCAGGTCGGC
>JBDRTC010000368.1:0-3878 GCA_043824335.1 Planctomycetota bacterium
GTGTTACGATTGTCATGCTCGCAGAAGTTGAAGGGGGACCCGCTTTTGGTGGTGTCTTCTTCGGCAGCAGAGGAAAGGCCGAAATCAATCGAAATCAGTTCCGTACGAACCCGGCGGACATTGCCGCGGCAATGCCGAAGGATCTAAGTCCTTCAGAGTCGGGACACGTCAAGAACTGGCTCGACTGTGTGCGGAGTCGGAAGGACCCGATTGCGACAGTTGAAATCGCCCATTACCATACGTTCCTTTGTCATTTCGGAGTCATCGCCCGGGAAATCAAACGAAAACTGAAGTTCGACGCCGCGTCGGAGCAGTTTGTCAATGATGAGGAAGCGAACAACCACCCGTCGATGATCCGTCGCCGACGAGAAGGTTACGAATTGCCGAACGTTTAGGCTGAAAGCGGGATCGTTGTTTTTCCAATCTCCCTTCGTCTTTTGTCTTTCGCCTCGAATTTCTTCCCCTGTCACTGCCCCATTCAACGATGTTTCCACTCAATCCACGTCTGTCGTCTCGATTGTTCACGGCGATTCTGCTGTTGGGTGTTGTTTGCCCAGCGCTGTGCGCTGCAGAACCAGCAGCCTCTTCCGCCAACAAACGAGTGAAGGTCCTCTTGATCACAGGAATCGAGTATCACAATTGGCGAGAAACCGCTCCGCAAATTGCCAAACAGCTTACTTCTTGTCCTGACATCGAACTCAGACTGGAGACCGATTTCAACGTTCTCTGTTCGGATGAGATGTTCGATTATGACGTCCTTTTCTTCAATTTTTGGAACTCCAAAGACGACAGCCCCTCGCTGGATGATGATTTGGCGTTGAGCAACATTGAGAAATTCCTCGACAGCGGAAAAGGAATCGTCGTCTACCACCTGGCAATTGGTGTTTTCGAGAGGCACAAAGACCGTGTCGAAAGAATCATTGGTCGAGTCTATGATCGTTCCCTCCCCGGACATGATCCTTTCCGCGAATTTGAAGTCAAAATCGTCAAGAGAGATCATCCGATCATGAAATCCGTTCCCGACTTCAAAACTCTTGATGAACTTTATACCTGTTTCGCGTTGGAAGGACGACCGATCGAGGTGCTTGCGGAAGCAATGTCGATCAATGTCAAGAAGTCTTTGCCTATGGCCTATCTTCACAAGTACGGTAAGGGGCACGTTTTTACGACGGTTCTTGGGCACGATCTGCAAGCACTTAAGAGCCAGGAATTTGTAACGATACTACGCAACGCCGTTTTATGGCTCGGACACAAGGAGGTACCCGCGGAACCGGCGAAGGTCGTCTCGCCCTCAAAACCGATCATAGAAGGGAGATACTATCCCGTGGTCCAAGAGGAGTTGGATGCCCGCGTTCGTCAGATTGAACAAGGACTCAAGCAAGGAGAGAGACTTCTCGTCTACGCCGATTGCGGACGAGAGTGGGACAAGACCGCTCCTTCAAGCGAAACAATCTCCGTCGAAGGAGATGCCTATCTGTTTCCTGGTTCGCGCGACGTGTTCGAATCGGAATTTGCTTTTGGCTATGTCGTGTCCGGAAACCCGGCTCGTCTTCAAATCGAAGGTCTTCGCCCCGGGAAGAAGTACAAACTGTTTATCAGTTGGTGGGACTTCGACAATGGCGGAAGAATTCAATCAATTCGACTGCAGTCCAAAGACGGAAGCCGATCCTTTCCGGCTGTGGAACCCACGGCGTTACCTACGTAGGACAAGAAAGAGTAGTCTCCACAGGCCAACAGACCAACCGAGTGCCAGACGACCAAAAGCAGGACAGCACGGCGCTTGCTGATCGTTCCGGTGAGCAGGTTGCCAGCAACATTAGCCGTGACGACTCTCAGGCCCAAGGGTGAGCATCTCAGCCGTTTCAAACATGTCCTGCACCATATGCACCAAGCGTACGCACCGATCAGATGGCTGCAACTCCCGGATTGCCACGAGACTAGCCGATTCTTGTCTGCCAGGGTTCTGCTGAACTGTTCGGGGCGGTCCGTGGGAAGTCAACTGCCCGGATCGTTCCCAAAGCCCGCCCGATCGCCCCATGACTCCGGCAAAATGGATGGAAGACAGGGCAGAATTTTGACAAGCGGGAGCCTGTTGCGTAGGGTCAGTGGCTGGATGGGGACTGGAACCGCTATCATTTAGCGGTGGTGCCTCTGCTCTGACCTGGGCGAGGCTGCCCTGACCACGTAAACGATACAACGGATGCCCCGTTCGCCAGCGACGACATCATCGTCCGCACACAGGAATGCTTCTCACTCATCCGAGGCCGAACGCAAGTCACGACGTTCGGTGTGGCTTGGCACATTGGGGCCGATGATCGGGGCCGCCTTTGGGCCGGCGCTGTTGAGGAGGACAAGATCCGGCTGCGTTGTTACACGTCGACAGCCAAATACGAGGACTACGTGACCTCACCCGTTGCTGAGGATGTACAACTCCACAAAGTGCAGTATTGGGGCAACTCCCCGTACGTGGTCTTCTCGATCCCTTGGGAAGGGGCCGCGGACGGACCGTGGACAGAGGAGACGGATGAGACGGAGGTGGCGGGACGCGGTGCTGGACCTCGGCCTCTGGGATGCCACGATCACGCCGTCCGGCACGTTGTGGCTCAGCACCCAAGGCAAGATCACTGCATACCGAATCGGCGGCCTCCCAGTCGGACTGACCAAACTGCTGGACCCCGCAAAGATCGAAGGGCTTGGCCAACGCACGCAGAAGATCGACTGGTGGATTAGCCGACATGGGAACGGCACCGGGATCGTCGCCCTGTCGGATACGGAGATCGCGGTAGTGAACGGGAACCCGCCGGGGGGGATCACCGTTGTCAATCCGCTCGCTCCACCCAGTTCGGTCCAACTCAGCCAGAACGTCTTCCCGGACGCCCCGTCCAAGTGGGGTCTCCGGTCCGTGATCGATGTCGGCGATGCGCTCCTCGTCGCCCACGGACACGCCGACGTGGCAGCGATTTACCGCGTCAGCAAAGTCACGGGGGCAGTCAGCACATTTGCGTCAAACATCGTGGCTCATGAAATGGCGCGGATTCGAGAATATATGTCAATCTCAACCACCCGAACGCGTCGGATACGAACCCCGGCACGGAGCAGTTGCCCCTGAAATCCGTCAGCCGCGGGGCCGCATTGGCACTGGCCAACCGCAGCAAAGGATCGGGCACCAAGATTCTCATCGCTCCGGGCATCTACCGCGATGCGGTGCGCCTGCCCGAACACGGCAAAGACCAGTCCGATGCACCTATCATCTTCGAAGCTACCGAGAACGGCAAGGCTGTCGTGGCGGGCTCCGACGTCTTCACCGAGTGGTACCCGGTGGAGGGCGCGGAGAACCTCTACTGGCATCACTGGCCACACACATGGGGGCCGCGCGAGCAGGTTAAAGACCCTGTGTGGATCCGCTGCGGCATCTTCTATCGCCCGATCCTGCTGCGGCGGGAAACCCTTTACTGCAACGGCCAACTCCTGAAACTCGTGCTCTCGCCGTTGGACCTGCGCGAGGGTACACATTACGTGTCCGAAGACGAAGAGAAGCTCATCGCATGGCTGCCCAAAGGGCTCGACGCCCGAACGGCGTTGATGGAAGTGCCCGTTCGCGATCGCCTGTTTGTGGCGCAGAGACAGATCAACATCGTCGTTCGCGGCCTGGTCATCCGGCACGACAACAGCTACTTCGGCATGAGCAGCGCATGCGCGTTCAGCGGGGCGAGCAGGAACATTTTGATCGAGGACTGCCGGTTCGAGTGGAACAACTGCGGCGGCTACGGGTTCAACACCTGTCGCGACCTGACCGTGCGCCGAGTTGTCTCGAACAACAATGGCGGAACGGGATTGGCCGGGTGCAGACTCCACAACGTGCTGTTCGAGGACACGGA
>JBDRTC010000369.1:0-8533 GCA_043824335.1 Planctomycetota bacterium
GGCGTGATGTACCTGCGGACCTTGTCACACGTCATGTCGTTGGGAGGTAGCGTCAGGGCCGAATAGGAGCCTGTGTAGAGGGCGGTCGGACGCGTCGAGACGGCCAGCAGGCAAGCATGAACTGGTGAGAAGCCGCCCGACGAGCCGGAGTCAAATTGAGCTGCTGATTAGGCCTTTCAGTTAGGCGGAGACAGATATGGCGACGTTAGTAGCCTTGACCGAGGGAAAGAGGATCGACTACGAGTTGAAGGAGGGGCAAAACCTGATCGGGCGTCATCCCGACTGCCCGATCGCGATCACCGACCGCACCGTGTCCGGACGACACGCCGTAATTCACGGGGAAGGCGGCGAGTTTGTCTTGCAGGACATCGGCAGTTCCAACGGGACATTCGTGAACCAGCGGCAAATCGAGGGACGCGTCAAATTGAACCACAACGACGCGATCCGGTTTGGCGACTCGCATGCCCGTTTTCACGATCCTGCCGACCAACCGGCGGCGACCGGCGGATCGTCGCCGGCAACGGTTGTCAACGTCCAGGCCAAACCGGACCTGGACGCCGGACAAGTGAAGATCGATGAGGCATACACGGCGACCATTACTGGCGAGGTGGCCAGGGCGGGACGCTTTGGGGTCCTCGATGTCAATCCGGAAGCCAAACTCAAGGCGGTTCTCGAAATCAGCAACAGCCTGGCCGGTACGCTCGATCTGGCGACCCTGCTGCCCAAGATCCTCGACAGCCTGTTCAGTATCTTCAAACACGCCGATCGCGGCTGCATCCTGCTGAAAGACGAGCGGACGGGCGAGATGGTGCCCCGCGCCATGCGGCACCGGCGGGAGGACGAGGACTCCAGCGTTCGGCTGAGCCGCACGATCGTCAGCAAGGTGTTATCGGAAAAGGCCGGCATCCTCTCGGCGGATGCCGCTACGGATGATGCGTTCAGTGAAAGTCAGTCGATCGCCGATCTCAAAATCCGTTCGATGATGTGCGTGCCGCTGCTTGGCTTGGACGGCGAGGCTCTAGGGATTCTCAGCATCGACTCCCAGAACCCGCTCGGGCAGTTTACTCGGGATGACCTGGATATCTTAATGACGGTTGCCGGCCAAGCGGCCCTGGCCTACGAGAATGCACGGCTGGTTCAAGCCTATGCCGACAAGCAGAAGCAGGACGCCGAGCTGGATCTCGCTAGAAGCGTGCAGCGTGCGCTTTTGCCCACCGAGTTGCCCACGGCCGAAGGCTACCAGTTCTATGCCTCCTACGACGCGGCGCGGGCCGTTGGGGGAGACATGATCTTGATCACCACGGACGGCGTTGAAGAGGCCATGAATCCGGAAGGTGATCTCTATGGGACCGAACGCGTACTGGAATTGGTGAAGAACGGACCGCCCGAAGCTGAGGAACTGGGCAAGCTCCTGTTGGCAGATGTTCGCCGCCACGCTAGCGGTCGCCCGCAGAGCGACGACATTACCATCATGACGTTCGGCCGTAACCCTCCAGATGCCTAGAATTCGCGTTGATAGTGGAGTCTCGTGAGCAGGGCGGCGCGGCTGAAGCAACCCTGTAGGGAGATGGGACTCCGAACACCCGAGTGGCAAGCCGCCTGGGACGAGGTGGAAAGCGAGGCCAAGGGCCAGATCAACGATGCGGTCACCGCGATCCAAGGCCAAGCCAGGGCCGCATACGAGCAAGCTGAAGCCCAAGCCAAGCAGCTAGCTGGCAAAAAGGAGTACGCCGCGGCCCGAAGAGCATTGGATGGAGTGATTAACCGGCACGGCACTCCGACTTGTCCACCTTGCCGTTACGGTCATTTCGCAACATGAAGACCCGAGCGAACATGGTGGCATTGCCTCTTCCGTCAGGCCGCACGCCTTCGACTGGCTTCGAGGGTTTGCAGTTGGCGTGTCTTTCCTTGTACGCCGCCTCGAACTCTTGCCACGAAAGTTCACCGCTCCCATCCTTGTCAATTCGTCCAACGGCTTCATCAGCCGCCGACTCGCCGGGAATTCTTTCACGGTTACGATCTTGTCTTCATCCACATCCAATCTGTTGAAAACAAATTCCGCAGTGAGACCCATGGCACATGCCGGGCGAACGCCGAGGATTTCGATGTCACGGCTCTTCTTGGCCTGTTCCACTTTCTGCATCAGTCTCTTATAGAGCGAGCCATGCCGTCCTTGGCCAACACGGTCGGCGTCCTTCTTACTCCAATCGGGCTTCCAGGCCAACACGCTCGTGCCGCCGATGGAGAACTTGATGATGCCGATAGTCTCGTCGGGCCATACCTTCGCAATCTCGTGAGCGAATGCGATCTCGGGTCCGAAGTGGAACTCTGTAAGGCCGACACGTCGTTGGCCTTGATTGGCTGGCTCGTGTGGCCTGAGCGGCTGCCACTTGCCGTTCTCAAACATCAGCAACTCGGTCGTTGCCCTTGCGGAGATCGTCGGGGAGATTCGTGCTGTCGCCCCAGCCGACCATGTTCGACTATCCGGCGAGGACGAAGGCTTTGATGGGCTTGTCGGCGGCGTTAGTCCAAGTGGTGAGCGCTGTCGTGAGAACGATGATGAGTGTCAGTCGCAGCAGAAATCGACTTCTCATGGTTGAGGGCTCCCGTTTCCGTGGGCGGTGATGACACCATGCTAACATCACGGCGCCCTCTTGTGTGCCCCGAACAGAACGAAGCTCGAAGATTTCCGCTCGGGCTTCAGTTCGACGCGACGCGCCGTGTGCGAGACAGCAGCTTGGAAGCAGAAAACACGGCAACAGAAACCGCCCCCTTCGCAGTACGCCACATGCAAAGCCCGGCAAGCTGTCCGGTTGCCGATGAAGTGAGGCTTCACACCCGTGGCGGGGGTGATCAAGTACGCCTTGGTCATCGTTCTCTCAGCTCCCAGGTTCCTCTCAATTGAGGAGGATCTCTTCGATTTTCGGCTGCACCTCCCAGCGGGTTAACTGCCGGTCGTCGTGCCGGACCAGGAGGCGGTCGTCCTGGGTGTATTTGTGGCGGATGTGGGCGATCACGGCCAGCCGAACCGCCGCCGCATCGAACTGCTTGGCAGCCGCGGATCGCCCGACGCGCCCGGAGTGTTCTTGGCAGGCGTGCAGGGCGATCTCGTCGGCGTCCCCTTCTGGACAGCCGGGGTAGCGCTCGGAGATCGCTTTGGCGAACCGCTTGATGTACGCCCGGTCGGTCGTCGCCTAAACTAGCCTCACATTTTCAGCACAAGGCCCTTTGGGGCTACTTCCCTCTTCATACTCCACCTGCTGTCCTTCGGTGAGGGCCTCGAAAGTCGTGCCCTCCAATGCAGAGTGGTGGAAGAATATCTCCCCTTGCTCTCCATTGATGAACCCAAATCCCTTGCCCGCAATCAGCTTCTTGATTGTACCTTGCGGCATATCTGCCACTCCTCAAATAACGGAACTTGAAACGTACACAAGCCACCAGCCTTCGCACACAGGCCGTTCCCGTGAAAGAAGGCGACGGCTGAACACTGCGAGGGGAGAATATCATCCACAATCAGAGCTAGGTACCGCCAGAAAGGTCGCCGCTACACGAACAGCGGTCTGCCCATAAGAAGGAGAATTCTCCGAGGGATCTTGGGGCTCCCATCTTCCTCTCGCCCCCCTCGCAAGAGGTGATTGTACTGTCGGCGGTGCACAATACAAGGGCGAGGAACGCCAGTGGTCCGAAGTTCCCTCGGTGAATTCCGGGCCTGGGGCTGGCGTTCTTCACCGTCCCGAGGCAGAATGATCGGGCGTCCGACCGCGATGGCCCATATGGCCATCACAAACATCCGCCGGTCTGGATGCTTGTTTTCTGCAAACGGAGCTAGGCTAATACAGGCGTACCCAGCGGAAGGACTGGCCTCTTACGAAAGGAACCAAAATGGAAAACCAAGAAGCCGCCACACCCAAGAAACCAATGACCAAAACGGAAATTGTAGCCTCCCTGTCCGAGGCAACTGATCTCACCAAGAAGCAGGTCACTGGGTTGTTTGATGAGCTTGCCAAGCTGATCGAGAAGAATCTCAATGAGGATGGACCGGGTGAGTTTGCCGTCCCCGGTCTGATGAAGATCAAGGTTGTCCGCAAGCCTGCTACCGAGGCTCGCAAGGGAATCAATCCCTTCACGAAAGAAGAGACCATCTTTCAGGCCAAGCCTGCCAGAAATGTGGTCAAGATCGTGCCGCTGAAGCGTCTGAAGGATATGGTTTGATATACGGCGAAGCTCACGCCGCCTCTTGCCGCTTGACGCTGGCTCATGGCTGCCCCCGTCGAGTGTACGCCTCGACCGGATCTTGGTTGGCTCAAAACTCCGACATCTCCATCACCCCAGGCAGGGGGTTCCTTGGGCGTGCAAATTCGGGACACTCCGAAGCCGAGCGCGCGGTTGAGATGCGCTGGCGGCGAGGGATGGACGATTGGGTGGACACGCGGGCCCCTGCTAGACTATTCTTGCAGTTGCATGGAATCTCTCACTTCTCGGCGAGCGCTCGCGATCCCGAGATACCGTTTACCGAGGACGACTGCCTCGCGGGGATTTCATTTCTCGCGTCAGACTCCTGCGAGTCCGAAGGCGTCATCACAAATGGCGTCAATTCGTCGTGGCATTGGATTTTCTCGTTTCAGTCCGGCTTCAGTCTCCGGCTGGCAGGCGAGAGTGCCCATTTGTCGACTGAACAAGTCTAACCATGCCATGCACACGGACGGGAATTACGCTGCGCTTCATTCCCGCCTGTGATGGCCCCGTTAGCTGGACACGAGACTATGGTGCACAGTGCAGAACACAAACGCTATGAGCACGAACGTTGCGAAGCCCCTTAAGGTGGCGATTATCGGCGCCAGCGGAACCTACGGCAAGGGGATCCTCGCCCGGGCCGAGGAGATCGGTGTCGAGGCGGTGGTGGTCACGCGGTCGCCGCACAAGTTCCAAGACGTGAAGCCGACGACTACGGTGGTCGAGACGCAGCTGGATGAAGAGGAGAAGTTGAAGGAGGCGTTTACGGGCTGCGATGGCGTCATCTCGGCGCTTGGCGACGACAGGAAGAAGCGTCCGAAGACGCACAACCTGCCGCACGTCTGGAACGCCATGAAAGCTGCCGGCGTGACCAAGTATATCGGTATGGCCTCCGCAGCGATGATGATGCCGGGTGAGAAGCGTGGGGGGTTCCAACGCACCGTACACCCCCTGCTGAGCGTGATGAAGCTCTTTGGCGTCGACATGCTGGAACAGAACGAGTGGGAGCGCGACAGTCTGCTCATGGGCAAGAACGGCCGGATGGCATCACCTGGGTGACCACCAGGGTGGTGAGGCCGACCCAGACGCCCTTTGTCGGAGCCTACGTGCATAAGGATAAGCGCGGCCCGATGAACTGTTCGATCTACGACCATGGCGACTTCTGCTTGTACTGCGTGGCGTCGAGCGAGTGGGACAAACTTGCGCCGCATGTCAGCTCCGGGCCGCAGTCCAAGAAGAAGTAGGATCCCGCAAACCCCTGCGTCGTGATCCCGTTACACACACAGCACTACGTGATGTTGCAGCGGAACCTGCTGTACACGGCGATCACGCGCGGCGAACAGCTCGTTGTTGTGGTGGGGACGAAGAAGGCCCTTGGCATGGTTGTTAGACGGCAGGACTCTAGGTGCGTGCCTCGTTTTCGTCGCGCCCCAGAAAGCGAACGGAGTGCCCGGAGAGCGACGATCCCGTGGCCCGGCAATCGACCCGTCTGAGTTGCGTCTTGCCCATCAATATGCAGTCGACCTACGATCCCCGCGAGATCAAGAGGATCGTCCCCGGGGCGGCCGACAAGCACCTGGCGCTGTTGCCCTTCTTTGGCCGTCCGGACGGCTGGGATTGGGACACCCGACAAAGTCGACGAGGCGCAGGATCGGATGCTCAACGACGCCTCGCCGATCACCCACCTGAGCGAAGACGATCCGTCCGTCTACCTGATCCACTATGAGAGATGCAACAAGCCGGGCAACATCCACCACCCCAATTTCGGAAAACACGTGAAAGAGGCCACGGACAAGCTGGGCATCGAATGTGTCCGCCGCATGGACACCGACTACGAGTCGATGAGCGCCGCCTTCGCCGACATGGTCGTGTTTCTCAAGAAGCACTTCGCGGAGTGAAACCGGAAACGCTTACTCATCGGCCACGGTCTTCACGGCAAGATCGGCGGCGCGCAGTTGGTCCTTGGCCGCCCGGTAGGCGACGGTTAATTCATCAACGAGCGACTCGGCCAGCGCCACGTCGTTCTGCTTCCGCTCGACTTCGCTCTGGGCGGCCAGCACGCGCTGGTTCACGTCGTTCCATTTCGATTCCGCCAGCGTCACCTCTTTCTGTTTCTGCTCGGTTTCGCGCCGGGCGGCGAGGAGAGTCTGTTTCGCGTTTTCAAATTCCCTCGCCTTGGCGGTCAACGCCTCCTCCCTCTTCGCGTTTTCCTCTTCTTTGCCGGTGAGCACATTCGCCAGGCCGGCTTCGGCGGCGGCAACCTCGGAGTCGTTGAACTTATCCGCGACTTTCCTCAACTCCTTCTGGATGGGGCCCAGGCGTGCGATCAGGTCGCTTTGTGCCGCGAATACCGTGGCCATTTCCTTCCCTTCTTCGAGTAATGCGGCCGCCCGTTGCATCGCCTTGGCGATCTTCTGATTCACGGCTTCGACCGTTGCCTGGGCGGCTTCCACGTCTCGTCGAGCCCGGGCCAGGTCGGACGTGCCCTGGGAGACGGCCTGTTTGGCCAGTGCAAGATCGGATTTGGCCTTCAAGACCGCCTCTCTGGCCATCTCCATCTTGTTGACGACCATCTCCACGTGGGCGGTCGCTTCGACGACGAGTTTCTTCCGGGCCTCGGTCAGCTTCTTGTCGGGCGAGGGCGCGGCCACGGTCGGCTCGTCGACCTTGGGTTCCCGAGGTTCCGGAACCGAGTCGGGCACGTCCGCCGGGTGATCCTCGGTGGGTATCACGACCAGGTCGCCCAGCCCTAGCTCCTCCAAGACACTCTTGGGCACGGCCCTGCCAGCCGGTCCGGGGGCGGTTTCCGCATGGGCGAGTGACGCAAGGATACAGAAGGCGGCCACCGAGGTAATCTGCGTTCTCATCGCCTTGTCTCTCCAGGATTTCGAGTGCCCGTAGAGTCGCTCATTCAAATTACCCTAACGCACAATAGTTCCTATTTTAACAATAATACGGCGGTTTCGGGCCGATGTCAAGGGTGTCAAACCGCCCGTTGGAGTGGTCATGCGTGCGTCCAAAACGGCCGCTGTCGCCTCAAATCCCCTCTGACAGGTTGTCGGGACGGCGTCTGTAACCCGTCCCGAAACCGGCCAGAAGCCTCTCTGCTACTCGCCAATCGACTCCTCCGTCACCTATAATCCCCCTTCACTATCCGGTAAACCGTCGATGGGCTCAGATACGCCACGTCCTCATCCACCATTCGCCAGGCCAGCTCCCTCTCGGATCGCTCCGGCTGGGCCGGCCCTTCTGGGACTTCTCGTCAAAGATCTTCGTCGCTGAAGATAGCCGCTGCTTCTTCCAGCCGTAGTACATCGCGGGGTTGACCTCTTCCCGACAACACAACTCCGATACCTCTACTCCCGACTCCAACCCTGCCAATACAATCCGCAGCTTCTCCGAAGCCGTCCACCTGCGACGCTTCCTTCCTTCACTCATGGTCCTCCTCCTTTCGGGGAATATATTACCCCGGCCAGAGGAGACCGTCACCTACCTCAACCACTGTGCCATTTGGCCTGAAACACTACATCCGGTCCGGGCCATTGTGGTTGTCGCCAACGTGCTGTATTATCGTGCCGTGAGTCGGCTCTGCGTTTGGCCTCCGTTGGCTATCTGGTTGCTGCAACAGTTGTCGCGGGAAACGAGCGTAGTCTGAGAATGGCGAGGCAATCGCCACAAAGTTCTGAAAAACAAGGACTTACAGAACTTGGCGGCGAAGCTCAGTTGGTTAGAGCAGCGGACTCAAAATCCGCGTGTCCGGGGTTCGAGTCCCTGCGCCGCTACTTGATGCAAGTGGTTAAACAGAAACCGCTTGCGGTTTTTATTTGGGGGCCACGAGACGCAGAAAATCGGCCATTCTACAGCCAATTTGTAGCCAATCTCAACCGAACAGCCTATCGAGCTTCTCCGCGGCGGCGTGTGACTTGGCAAAGCATGGGTACGGCGACGGCAGAGCACAGAAAGAAATCCCAACCGACCAGAGAAACGAGCGGACGGCGAAGCCCCTCGTCGACGATACGATCCTCCGCCAGCGTGGCGGTCGTTCCCCGTGGAATCTCCGCCCGAGCCCGTCCGCGGGTACGTCAAGGCTGGTGCCGCCGCCATGAAGATCGACCCGGCGCATATCGCCCTGCCGATGCTGGCCGGGCTGGCATCGGCCATCGGCACGAGACAGCCAGCGTGTACGCCATCCTGGACGAGTCGGACGAGGACCGCGAGCTACGCCAGTTGGTCGAGTTAATCGAGCGGAGGGGGCGTACGATCACACCCCGCGGATTACAGCGGGGCCCGCGCCGGTTCC
>JBDRTC010000370.1:0-4182 GCA_043824335.1 Planctomycetota bacterium
ATTTCCCCCTCCTCTAACACCACGTGGAAAGTACCCAAGAAATTCGACATTCGGAAGCCGAATCACGCCCGCTGATCCCGACGCCTTGGCTGCGGAAAAGAACGCAGTCGCGGAATATGTTGTAGACAACTATCTGGGACCTGGGGCCTCCGTTTTTATAGGCGACGGAAGCAGTACATTTTTCGTCGCGCTCCACATGTTCAAGCGGAAGATGCACGCAACCATGTGGACCAACCATCTTGCCATCGCGCACGAGTTCTCTCTGCTGCCATCAACGGACCGAGGCCTCATCGGTATGGAAATGCACTTGGCCGGTGGACAAGTTGACCGGGATCTCATGATGACCTACGGTCGCCGTGCCAGGAACGATGTCGCTCGATGGGCCAGAGAAGCACAGTGCGTTATTCTCTCTGTACGGGCCCTGTTTCCCGATCGAGGACCGGCGGGTCGCGAACAGCAGTCACTCGTCATTAAGCAGAAAGCTATCAACGCAGCTCTCAAGAGTGGCGCCAGGATTGTACTTGTTGTGGACCACGCAAAGTTGTCCTATCCGAACTACGAGAATCAGCCGCTTGTTTTCCCGTTGAGGACGAGTTGGAGGGATCTGGCTCCCTCTGAGAACTTTTTTGTTGTAACGAACAACGACCCGGGCACAGTTTTCAAAAGGAACGTTAAAGCTCTTCGCGAGCAAATTATGAAATCGGCCGACCGAGTTGTTCTAGTGCCTCCAGTTCCTTGATCCCGTCAGTTGGGCGGCACGAGCGAGTAGCAATCCTCGGAAGACACGAGCACACAAGAAAGGATGATACTGAGAAAGAGCCCGACCGAGAGAACGGGATAAAGGGCTTGGGAGTCTTTGTTTTTGAATGGCAGACGCAGAAACCATCACCTGATTGCCAGTCAGCCGAAAACAAAGACTCCCGACCCCTTCACGGCCCTGAATCTGGCTTGCTCGCAAACACGGGAATCGCCTATTCGCCTTTCCTTTGTCGTCTGCGTGCATCCTTCGTTGCTTCCCAATAGAAGAAACTTGATTCTTCGCGAAGTGCATCTTCTTGCGCTTTCGCCTTCTTGTACGAATCGGCCGCCTTTGCGGCAGTTGCCAGTGCCGCGATCCCAATAAGCGTGTTTCCACCCGATAGAATCGTCGAAGCAAAGGCACCAATGGCAAGTACGGAATCTACGAGTACGTTTCGATGCAGCGACTGCAAGCGCTTGTCGATTCGGGAGACCGGTGCTTGAATAACGTCTCGCACCAATTCATCTATCCGTTTTTGCCGTTGGCCTTCCTCAATCGAATCCAATTCGGAAAACGCCTTATCAAATGCAATCCGGAATTCCTGAAACGAAGCTTCGTCTTGTCTTGCTTTCGCAAGTTCTGAAATCCCGACATTCGACAAATATGGGAGATCGACTTCCAAGAGCGTCTTCAGCGAACTTCCAGCAGAGTTGTCTGGATTGAGATCGATGGTTATTAGCTCTTGGGAAGATGGAACGTTGGTCAAGAATTGCGCTCGGGCTGCCGCAGCAAGGTGTAGATTAGTATTTAGTTCATTCAGTCGAAGGCGCACGTATTTCTGCGCTTCGCCGAGCACCCAATGACGAAAGGTAGACTCATCTAAATCACTGGGACCGCCATCGAACTGGTACTCCATCGAGACTACTATTCGACCTGCTTCCTTCTGCTGATTCTTTACGGACAGTGAACTCAAACAAAACACCATGGGAGCGACGCCGTCAGCGAATTGTACGGCAATCGTTCGTGTCGGCTTTTCGAAGCCGTGCGATCGGTGTATCAGAACTCTCCCATCCTTGAACTCGGCGGGTGAGATGCGAATGTTGGCGTTGACATAATCAGCAAGGCCCGGCGGCAACTCCATTACCGGCCGGCTGATGCCGCCTTCAACTAGCTGCCCAGTAGGACCGTACAGGTCTGACGCGTACAGGGCTCCTGGCTCGCGCCTTGCTTGAACTAACTGCGTAGGTGCAACATGAACCACGCCAAGGGCGACTAATGGCCGCAATTCCAGAAACTGCTCTACAACCGCCGCGAATTCATTTCGGAACTCGACAAGTCGATCTTCACGCTTGGGCGTTCTAATGATTCGCTCGAAATGCGTGTCCAATGAAGCAAACTTGTCCGACAGATCGACAAGCGGATCATGAATGTAAATGCGGTTTACGTAAATACACAGTTGGCGAATGACAGCAATTGGCAAACGTCCCGAAACGCTGTCGGGAAAGACGTCAGTGGAACCTCGGTCGGCGAATCGGACCAAGTCCTGTTCGCGAACAGCCTTCACATATTCCGCAAAGAAGCGTTCAAAGTCTTCGTCTCTCCAGTCCTTCACCCGATCCTTGACTTGTGTGGGTGAAAACCCGAAACCGTCGAGTACGTCGAGGATTCTCGTCATCTTAGTGCTCCTTCGCGTCGTCCCTGCGTTGCTTGTCATCCGCCCCTTAGGCTTCGAGGAGCTTCGCATACTCCTGTTCGCGGTCCTGCGGGAGCCAGTTGATGTACAGGAATTGCGCCAGGGAGCCTTGGATGGGGGCGTCGTCGAGCCGCAGGGGAATGAAGCGCCGATTCTTGTTCAGCGGATCGCGAAAGCGGAACGTGCCGGCCTCCAACTCCGCCCAGTCGGAGCCGAACGCATGGGCCGACATCGAGAGCACAAGCACGCGGGAGTGCTCCAAGCCGTCCTCGATCTTCGCCGGGATGCTGTCGCCCGGCTTGATCTCCCACTCATCAAACCACACCCGCACCCCGTCCCCCCGCAGCCGCTGGGCCAACTCCCGCACCGCCGGCTTGTCCGCGCTGCTGTGGCTCAGAAACACATCGTATGTGAAATCGTCCACCATGATT
Organism: Planctomycetota bacterium; assembly: GCA_043824335.1. Taxonomy (GTDB): domain Bacteria; phylum Planctomycetota; class Planctomycetia; order Pirellulales; family Thermoguttaceae; genus JBDRTC01. The sequence goes on from JBDRTC010000370.1 coordinate 2,864, forward strand.
CACCCTTGATGCTGCGACCCTAGCCATGATGCCCACAGACGACACGCTCGGCACACTAACCGATTTTGTACGGCCTCGATAGCCCACTGTCAAACCCCCCAGTAGCAAGTGGCCAAATCTTGGGCTGGAATTTGGGCCAAGTGGTCCGGTAGGATCGCAGTGGGAATAGCCGTCAGCAGACAGCGATCAGCAGACAGCGATCAGCAGTCAGCGATCAGCAGTCAGCTTTTTGGCGGCTGACGGCTGACGGCCGAAAGCTGATGGCTGAAAGCTCAAGCGCGCCGAGCCGAGGCGGGTTCGGGAGACGGGCGCCGAGCCGCGAGCGACGCGGAGCGTCCCAAGGGGCGTGACGACGCGAAGCATCGTCACGAGGTTGTCAGAGGGTCCCCCCAACACGGAAAAACCGGACCTCGTTGACCAAAGAGCGGCCGCGCGGGTCGAGTCGTAGCTCCTGGCACACTCGGCACTGTTCGCCACACAGGGGGCCGTGGCTACGATGGCCCGCCGTGGCGGCCTTCGCGGTTGATTCGGGCGTATAGGTCGTCGACCACCCAGTGGATCACGCAGGCGTGGATGCTCTCGACCATCCCCATGTCGTCCAACGGGACGTGCAGGCCGGTCTCTTGACACTGCTTCAGCTTGCCGCCGTCGAAGCCGGTCATGCCGAACGTTTTGAGCCCGTGACGGTTGGCCCAGTCGACCGCGCCCAGCACGTTCGGGCTGTTGCCGGAGCCGCTGATTGCGATGGCCAAATCGCCGGGCCCGCCGTAGTTCATCAGTTGCTGGACGAAGAGTTGGTCGTAGCCGCAGTCGTTCCCCACGGCCGTGAGCCAGCCGACGTTGTCGGTCAGGCTTATCACCTTGAGGCGTTTCTTGGATTCGTCCTTCAGGTCGGCCTCCCGCAGACAGCCTTTGCCCAGGTCCTCGGCCAGGTGCGAGGCCAAGGTGGCGGAACCGCCGTTTCCGAAAATGAAGACGAAGCGCTGGTTTTCCCAAGCCTCGTAGATGGCGTCGGCCAGACCGGTCACTTCGGCTCGATCCAGGCGATCCAGCTCGGCCTGAAGTCGCTTTACGTAGTCCTCAACGTCGAGATGGACACCCAACATGCGCCGGCTACTCCTTTTCAGTTCACCCTGCGGTGACTTTTCTGGTACGCGAAACAACGAGCTTGTGTCCTGCGATCGTTGTATGGTGCTCCACTGCGATCACTTTGCCATCACCGGGGAAAACACCACGGAGGCACGGAGAACACGGAGGATGCGAAGAGGTTCATGTATTTGGAAGCAGCGATTTGAGGTCATCAGTTACCACAAACCCCC
>JBDRTC010000371.1:0-2887 GCA_043824335.1 Planctomycetota bacterium
CGGCCTTCAAATCCACGGCGGCCCGCCCAGCGAGGCGTGGTACAAGGAGATTCGGATCAAGGAGTTGGGGGAGCAGTAGGCAGAGGGCAATGGCACTAAGTTTCATCGCGACCACCGACGTAGCACTTTGTCCGGGAATACTATATGTCCCGGAGGGACAACCGGATAATAGCCCAGCGATTCATCGCTGGGTTGACGTAACGCGCGACCTGCCTCTGCGTCCCGTAGGGACGACTGAATCGTCGCGTTCTCCCTTCAAGCGTCACTACGGGACGCACAAAACGCCCGCGTAATGCCCGGCTTCCCAGCGATGAATCGCTGGGCTATTCCCAGGCGTCCCTCCGGGACGTAAGTGCTGGTCTGGTTCCAGATTGTGGTTCCAAGCTTAGTGCCACTGAATACTGATCACTCGGCGTCAAAACGCCTCGATCTTCAGCTCGTGCTTTGCCATGAACGCCTCGGCCTCGGCGCGGTTGAAGACGCTTTCGGTGGTGCCGATGGAGCGGACGCAACTGGCCCCCAGGGCGCTTCCCCAGCGGAGGCAGCCGGCCGGGTCGTCGTTGGCCAGCAGGCCGGCGATGTAGCCGGCGTCGAAGGCGTCGCCGGAGCCCGCCCCGCCGACGAACTCGATCGGATAGGTGCCCGCGCGGAGTCGCAGCTTCTCGGACACCAAGAGACTTCCCTTCTCGCCCTGGGTGATCACCACCGTGTGGGCCCCGGCTTGGCGAAAGCGTTCGGCCTGCTGGAGCGGGTCGTCGAGGCCGGTGATGAGGGCCGCCTCGTCGTCGTTGGGCATGAAGACGTCGGTTTCCGGCAGGATCGGGGCGAGCCGGTCCCAGTAGTTTTTCTCACCGTAAACGACGACGTCGAGGATCGTCTTCGTGCCCGCGGCGCGGGCGGTGCGGAACAGGTCGACCATCTCGTTCGTCTCCAGCCCGGGCATCATGTAGTAGCCGCCCACGTAAAAGACCTTGGCCTGGCGGACCCAATCGGCGGGGATGTGGTCGACGGTGAACCGGGTGTTGGCGGCCGGCGTGCTGATGAAGCGGCGGTCCTGCCCCTGGACGTTGATCACCATGCTGCAGGCAGAGCCGGAGCCGGCGATTCGGTGGATGCCGCTGGTGTCGATGCGGTCGTCTGCAAGGGCCTCGACGATGAATCGTCCGAAGAAGTCGTCTCCCACGCACCCGGACACGCCCGCGCGGCGGCCCACCTTGGCCAGGTCCAGCCCGGTGTTCGAGGCACATCCGCCCAGCCCAAGCTGCATGCGCTCCGTTGGCACCAGCTCACCGGCGTTGGGCACCCGCTCGACGGGAGCGCAGGCCACGTCGGCAAAGAGGATCCCGGCACAAAGGCAGTCGATTTCCACGGCTTTTTCCTTGCAACGGCGTGAAGCGGGTCTCGCAACACCGCCGGCCCTTTGCCGGCAGTTTCTAAGTGATAGCAGCCCGGCCGCAGAATTTCCAGCCCTGCGAGACCGAGGGCTCGGGCCCTCCCCCATTGTGCCCGTGGCCAAAGGCCCGCCGGCCGGTTCGCTCGGATCAGAGCATGCCAAGCTCGCGGAGGAGAAACCAATCGCGCAGGCGGTCGGGGAGGTGTCGGGCGGCCCAAAATGCGAGATGGGTGCGGAAACCGACCGGGTAGCGGGTGCGGGGCCGTTTGGCCGAGAGGGCGTGCCGGACCGCCCGGACCACGCGGTCCACGGGCATGGCGTTCTTCGTCATCCGGCGCGTCGCCCGGCGCATTTGGAGGAGGTCTTCTTCGTGTTGGGGGCGAGCCTCCGGGGGGGTGCCCGAAGCGAGGTCCCGGGCCCCGACGTCGAGCTTGTCCCAGATGGGGGTGACGACGCTGTCGGGCTCGACGATCGAGACGGAGATTCCCGAGTTGCGAAGTTCCAGCCGGAGCCCGTCGGTGAGGGCCTCGAGCGCGAATTTTGATGCGGCGTACGCCCCAAGATACGCTGGCACAACGCGGCCGCTGATCGAGCCGAGGTTGACGATCCGTCCCCGGGCCAGGCGGAGCAGGGGGAGAAACGCCTGGGTGACGGCCAGCGGCCCGATCACGTTGACTTCAAGCTGCTTTTGGAAAAGGTCGCGGGTGATCAGCTCGAGCGGTCCGACGACGACGATGCCCGCATTGTTCACCAGCCCGGCGAGCCCCGCTTCTTGGACCGCGGCGGCCACCTGTTGCGCGGCGGAGCGGACGGTCACCGGGTCGGTCACGTCGAGCATAACGGGCGAGAGCCGCTCGGAGCCTTGCTCGCGGAGTCGCTCTCGGTCGGCCTCGGTGCGCACGCCGGCAAACACGCGAAAGCCCCGCTGGTCGAGGTCCAACGCGCAGGCGGCCCCAATCCCGGACGACGAGCCCGTGATGACGACCGCCGGGAAAACGGCGTCGGCGTGCAGGGGCGTGGTCATGCGTTTCCTGGCGGTGGTTTGGGGTTGCTTGGGGTGAAAGGGGGAGAGGCTGTTGGGCTGTTAGCACTACAGCGCAAGGTCTCCGCTGCGAATGAGTCAACTTCAGGCGGTTTGGAACCACGGATAGCACGGATTTGCTCGGATGAAATTGAGCCCGACGAGTCCTTGTACGCAACGAAACCTTATCCGTCCTTATCCGTGTCATCCGTGGTTCGATATAGACCTCTTGTTGCTCGTTAGTTGCCGACAGTCGAGTTGATCGACCCAGCGCTGTAGGATTAGGCCGTTAGGCTGTGGGGATTGTTGGGGCATCGTGAGTCCAAGGGGCTGCGAACGTGGGGCTTGGCGTCGACATCAAGCGGTGGAAGGGCCGGCTGAAAACATAGTCAAAGGCAACTCCCAAGAATTGATATACCACCGATTTGCTCGCGCGAATGAATATCGAATATCGAACAAGGAATGTCGAATGA
>JBDRTC010000372.1:0-7709 GCA_043824335.1 Planctomycetota bacterium
CGACATGCAACAGCGGAGTACCGGTGCCTCTTCTCTGGTCCCGTCTTTCAAAGCGAATCGATCAAAGTACTCGCGGAATAGAGAAGAGGCACCGGTACTTGCTTTCTCTACCTCAAAAGACGACACGCCACCTGGGATGTAAAGGCTTGCTATGTCGTGGATTATGCTGCCACGCCTCGAAATCGACCCACAAAGTCTGCCGAGGAGCCAAAAAACGGGGATGACCGCTCTTTCGGTCATCCCTGGTGTTCTCGGCGTCGATCTTGTCGACGCGGCCTCTAGCCGGAGGCGACCACGTTCACGCGACGGCCGTTGCGGTCGAACTTCACGTGGCCGTCGATCAGGGCGTAGAGCGTGAAATCGTTCCCTTGGCCGACGCCCTTGCCCGGGTGAAACTTGGTGCCCACCTGCCGGACCAGGATGTTCCCGGCGCGGACGAGTTGGCCGCCGAATCGCTTCACGCCGCGTCGCTGCGCGTTCGAGTCGCGCCCGTTGCGGCTGGAGCCTTGTCCTTTCTTATGCGCCATGTTCTCATCTCCTGGCTCGCGTGGCGGTGCGTCGCACGCACTCTGAGGCTACGGCATTGAGGCCCGCGCGGTCGAAAGATGGGCCACCCCCCTAATGGAGGAACTGCCGAGTGGGTAGCTCCTCAATTTATCGGTAAACCCACTCGTAGTCAACCTCGCCGGGCAGCCCCACGCGGAATTCTTTCTCGTGCTCGTAGTATTCGTCGCCGGGCCGCCAGAAGTTGAGCTTCAGTGTTTTGCGGACCCACTTTCGCCCTTTGCCGATCGGATCGCCCGGCTTGAACGCCCCCGGCGTGTCCTCCCATCGGTATGCGTTCGTCAGCCCGTTGACGTAAACCGAGAAGCGGTCAATCCGCCGGTCGACGTCCTCCCAGGTCGCCACGCCCCAAACCGTTTTGCCGGGCTCGATCGGACGGACCATCTCCACCGAGTTGTAAAACTCCCGGTTGGGGTCCTCTCGCATCCGGATCGGCCCCATGGCAATGGGAATCACGCGGTCGGGATACACCTTGTTGAACTCGTGACTGGCCAAACGGAACTCGGGGATGAAGAGGGCGGGCTGGTCGGAGTCCTGGAGCTGGTACGTCCCGTCGGCCGCCTGGACCGAGGGCATCACCTTGCCCGGGTTGCTCACGCTATAGACCATGTACCAAATCAACTTCCGCTTCATCCGTCCGTCGGCCTGGGGAACGTCGACCAGGATCATCCGCATGGGCTTGTACTGGAACTCCAGGTGCCAGATTATGCGGCGGAAGACAACGTCCTTGGCCAACTCGAGTTCCGGGTCGACGGCCAACAACTCCACCACGTCGTGGCGGCTGACCGTTTCCCCCTCGTGCAGCTCCGGATCGACCGACCGCATGACTCCGGGGGCCAGAATGCGGGGAGCCCCGTCGGCGACCGCCACGGCCCCGACCACGGCTGACGGTTCCGTCTGGCCGAACGACGGCACGGCGAATCCCAGCGCGACGGCGACAAACACCAGACCGGCACACCACGTCCAATAGCGCAAGGAGGAGTTCATCGGCGAGTATCTCTACGGCTCGAGGGGATGTGGCACCGGGTCCCTACGGCAAGAGACTTTGTCCCTTGAACAGTTTAGTATAGCTGGGGTGTTTGGCAGCCGTCAAGATTCGTGCACCCCCCACAAGGGCGTGGACAGGCGTCGGATTGGCGGAAATGCCGGGTTCTCACCCCAAAATCCGGGATTCTGGCCCCCTGCCGTGCGAAAAAATGTGGAACCAGCGGCCGTGTTCCCCCCTGAGCACTTGACCCAGCCGGGTCACCCCGGGTTAGCTATTAGTCCCGTTTGCTTTCACCACGACCACGCGAGAACGACCCATGCGAAGATCCCTGATCGTGCCGGTAGGCTTGTGCTCTTGTTTTCTCGGGCTTGTCGCGCTTGGCCAGCCCGTGGTTGCCGAGAACTGGCCCGGCTGGCGAGGACCGCGTGGCGACGGCTCCAGCCTGGAACAGGGCATCCCCACGGAATGGAACGGCCCGAAGCTCCAGAACGTCGCCTGGAAGGTGGAGGTTCCCGGCGTGGGGCATGCTTCGCCGATCGTGTGGGAGGATCGCATTTTCACAGTAAGCTGCGACCAGGAATCGCTCGATCGGCTGCTGTTGTGTCTCGATCGAAAGACGGGCGAGCTCATTTGGCGACGCGCGGTCGTCCACGCTCCACTGGAGGGGAAGCACAGGCTCAACAGCCACGCCTCGAGCACGCCGGCCACCGACGGCCGGCTCGTCTTCGCCACCTTTCTCGACCGCACCGAGATGCTGGTGGTCGCCTACGACTTCGACGGCAATCGCCGCTGGCTGGCAAGGCCGGGCGAGTTTTTTAGCAGGCACGGCTATTGCAGTTCCGTCGTGTTGTTCGAGAACCTGGTGATCGTCAACGGCGACCACGACGGCGACGCCTACCTCGTCGGCCTGGACCGCGACACGGGAAAGACCCTCTGGAAGACGCCTCGCGAGAACAAGACCCGAAGCTATTGCGCGCCGATCATCCGCCAAATCGACGGCCGGACGCAGATGATCCTCTCCGGCAGCCTGTGCGTGGCCAGCTACGATCCCCGCGACGGCTCACGGCACTGGATCCTCGACGGCCCCACGGAGCAGTTCGTCGCCTCGCTGGTTTATAACGGCGAGCTGCTCTTCCTGACGGCCGGCTTCCCGGAGCATCACATCATGGCCATCCGTCCCGACGGGCACGGCGACGTGACCGGCACGCACGTCGTCTGGCGCACCCAGAAGGGCTGCTCCTATGTCCCCTCGCCGATCGCCTCGGCCGACGGCAAGTATTTTCTGGTCGTCTCCGACGAGGGAATCGCCAGCCTGTTCGAGGCCGCCACGGGCCACCGGCACTGGATGGAACGGCTCGGCCCCCACTACAGTGCGTCGCTGGTGTCGGCCGACGGACTGGTCCATTTCCTGTCCGACGAGGGCGTGACCACCGTCGTCCGCCCCGGACCCGAGCTGGACATCGTCGCCACGAACGAGCTGGGAGAAGCGTGCTACGCCTCCCCGGCGATCAGTCAGGGCCAGATTTTTCTCCGGGCGGAAAAGCACCTTTACGCAATCGGACCGGGCGGCGGGCAGTAGGCACAGTAGGCATCGACCGTGCTCCTCGGCCCGATGCCCCCGGAAATCGTCCCTACCAACCCGCGAAGCGCTTCTCCCCAGCGGCTACGCCCCCGAATCAGGGGGGGAGAGGCCCGCGGGTCAAGGTGGTTGGGTGGCACTGGCGTCCCGCCAGTGTCGCATCCCAAGCACTGGCGAGACGCCAGTGCCACCCACAAACTCGAAGTTGACGGACCAGTAGGACCACCCTCGGGGATCCGGAGCCTACTGGTTGCTTGAAATCCATGAGTTGCCGTATTAGGATAAGGGCAAGTGGCCTGCCCTGTTCGGCTCACCATTTTCGCTCTAGGAGTCCATGATCATGTACCGGAGACTCGCTGTGTTGGCCGGAGGATTGGCCCTCTTGTGCGCCACGCCGCTGTGCGCGGAAGAGGCCGTTTTGGGCCATATGTACGGAAGCGGCGTCCACGCCTATTTCTCGGCGGATTATCGACAGGCGTACGACGACTTGACCGCCGCCGTCGACGCCGGCACGACCGACCCGCGGTGCTTCTATTTTCGCGGGCTGTGCTTTCTCAAGCTTGGCCGCGAGGAAGAGGCCAACATGGATTTCGAGCAAGCCGCTCGATTGGAAACCGAAGACGTCAACAAGTTTCACAACGTCCCCCGGGCGCTGGAACGGATCCAAGGGAGCACCCGGTTGAAGGTAGAGCAGTATCGTGCCCAATCGCGGGTGGAGGCCCTGAAGCGGGCCGAAGAGCTTCGCCGGCAGCGTTACGGGGAGCTTCGCGAGGCGGAGAGGCGGGTCTTGGAAACGCAGGCGGAAGCCGCACCGGCCGCGCCGCCGGGCACCGACCGAAGGTTGGTCGTGCCGGCCCCGCCGGAGCCACCCACCGTGGCGGACCCGTTCGGGCTCGGACCGACCCAGGCGACCGCGGTCGGTCCCGACACCGTCCCCGCGACTCCGGCGACCGCGGAAGCCCCTGCCGCGCCTGCCGAGACTCCGGCCGCCCCGGAGGATCCCTTCGCCATCGTGCCGGCTCCCGCGACAACGGACCAAGCCCCGGTCGCGGCTGAACCGATGGAAGAGCCCGCGGCTCAACCGATGGAAGAACCCGCTGCCCCACCCGCCGCCGGCGCAGAGGCACCCGCTGCTTCCAAAGGTGGCGTGTTCGGCGCTCTCGGTAAGGCTATTGGCAAAGCGGTGACCGGGGACGAGGAGCCGGAAGAACCGGGAGAAGCGGCGGTGCCCGCACCGGCCGGCATGGACGACGATCCCTTTGCCCCGGCAGCGCCCGCTGCTCCGGGTGCTGAAGCGCCGGCGGCTGAGGCTAGCGACCCCGCTGCCCCGGCAGAGCCCGCTGCGCCGGCCGGCATGGACGAGGACCCGTTCGCCCCGGCAGTGCCCGCTGTTCCGGACGCCGAAGCGCCGGCGGCCGCGGCCGAGGAGAAGCCGGCTGCGGACGAAAATCCGTTTATGGAGGAGGAGAAGGAAAACGCAACGAAGGCCGGCGAGGAAGCTGCACCTGCGGAAGAAGCTGCCCCGGCAAAGGAAGCGAAACCGGCCGACGACGACGATCCGTTTGCATAGGGCCGAGTGAGCCGTAAGGGAAACGTCCGTTGGGGTGGCAGTTGCACTGCCACCCCAGCCGGGAAGGTGCGGCAGTACAACTGTCGCACCAACTTGGAAGTTTAAACCGCCCGGCGGTCTACGTCGGCTTGGGGCGTGCGCCCGTGGCTTCCAGGTTGCCGTTGCGGAACGCGGCGGCCATCGCCTGAGGGATTTCGGCCTCGGCCAGGACGACGCGGGCACGGTTTCGGGCCACTTCGGACTTCATCTCCTGCTCCCGCGCCATGGCCATCGCGCGCCGCTCCTCGGCCTTGGCCCGAGCCACTCGGGTGTCGGCCTCCGCCTGATCGGCCTGCAATCGGGCGCCGATGTTTTGGCCCACGTCGATGTCGGCGATGTCGATCGAGACGATCTCAAACGCCGTCTGCGCATCGAGCCCTTTCTTGAGCACCGCCCGGGAGATGTTCTCCGGATTCTCCATCACCTGGAAATGGGTGTCGGCCGAGCCGATCGAGGTGATGATCCCCTCGCCCACCCGGGCGATGATCGTCTCCTCGGTGGCCCCGCCGATCAGACCGTCGAGGTTGGTCCGCACGGTCACCCGGGCCCGGACCTTCAACTCCACGCCATTCTTGGCGATCGCGCTTAACGTCGGTTTTCGAGACTTGGTCGGGTCGGGGCAATCGATCACTTTCGGGTAGACACTCGTCTGCACGGCCTCGAGCACGTCGCGCCCGGCCAGGTCGATCGCGGCGGCCTGGTCGAAGTTCAAGGGGATGTCGGCCCGATGGGCGGCGATCAGCGCGGTGGTCACCTTGGGCACGCTCCCCCCGGCCAGGTAATGGGCTTCCAGCCGTTTCGTGGTGATGCCCGTCTCGCGCTCCCGGCCCAGCCGCGCCTGCATCGTCATAATCTTCCCCTGGACGATCACGCGCGAGTTCACCCGGCGGAAACTCATTCCTACCAGACTCCAGAGGCTCACGTTGGCGCTGGACATGTACGCCTGGAACCAGATCGGAAAGAAGAAGAGCAGCACAATGACTATCACGATCGCAAAGGGGAGCAGAATAACCCCCCCGCCGACTAGCCAAGGCCAATACGCCGGCCAGGAGGACTCCGCCGCGGCGAACAAGATGTTTTGTGCATCGAGCATGGCTTTCTCCTGTCGTTTGTCCCGGGGGAGATTTCGACGGGAAACCTCGATCGTCCGTACAATCGGCCCCCACGGTGGTCAGCATAGCGAATCCGGCGGCGGGCGAACAGCTCTGGGGGCCCTACTTGGGCGGGAAATCCGGTTTGCCGGCCCCCTCACCCCGTCCCATTACTCCGCCCTCCTCCCGCAAGCCGGCTTTGGTTTGCTATGCTTGAGGTATGACGAGCCCCGAACTGACCCATCTTGAGCTTCTGGCGGAGATGGACTCGCTGGCCGACGCGCTACGGCGTTGGGCCGCCGATCCGCCCGATTGGCCCAGGGCGCGGACGTGCCAGGCCCTGGTCCGGCGGCTCAGCCAGCGGGCCGAGTCGATGCGGGTTCGGGCGGAGGCCCCGTTGATTGTAGCCACAATGGGTGGCACGGGAACCGGGAAGAGTGCCCTGGTCAACGCCCTGGTGGGGGAAGACGTCACGGAGGCGGGCCGATCCAGGCCCACGACCCGGCATCCTCGGCTCATCTGCCGACCGGACCTCACCCCCGAGATGCTGGGGCTCGACCCGGGGAGCGTCGAGGTGGTCGCCCGAGACCTGCCGGCCCTGGCCGATTTGGTCCTGCTCGACTGCCCCGATCCCGACACGACCGAGATGGCCGAGGCCCCCGGCACGAATCTCGCCCGGCTTCGCCGCCTGGTGCCGCACTGCGACGTCTTGCTGATCACCACCACGCAGCAGAAGTACCGCAGCGCCCGGGTGGCCGACGAGCTGGCCCAGGCCGCCTCGGGCACCCGGTTGGTCTTTGTCGAGACCCACGCCGACGTGGATCAAGACATCCGCGACGACTGGCGCGACGTGCTCGACGACCAGTACACCACCGGGCACATCTTCCTGGTCGACTCACCGGCCGCGTTGGCCGACGCCCAGAACGGCCTGGCCCCGCGAGGCGAATTTGCCGGATTGGTCGATCTGTTGACCCGGCAATTGGCCGGCACGGCCGCCGTGCGGATTCGCAGGGCGAACTACCTCGACCTGGTGTCTGAGACGCTCGCGCGTTGCGCCGAGCGGATCGACGAGGGCCTGCCGGCCGTCGGGCAGCTCGAAGACGCGATCCTCGAACAGCGATCCCGGCTCGCCGCCCGGCTCGCCCAAGAGATGCGCGCCGAACTGCTGTCCAGCCGGCGGCAGTGGGAGAATCGGCTGGTCGGAAAGGTCGCTTCCCGTTGGGGTTTTAGCCCCTTCGCCCTGGTCCTGCGGATCTTTCAGGGTTTGGGCGGACTGATCTCCGGCTCGCTGCTCTTGAGGGCCCGCACGCCGGCCCAAGTCGCCCTGTGGGGTGCGATGGAAGGCGCCCGTAACTGGCGGAAGCGCCGCGGCCGGCGCCGGGCCGACCGCAGTGCCGATCGGGCGCTGGCCGGGTGCTGGCGCGAGGCGGAGCTGCGCGAGGCGGCCCTGGTCCTCGACGGCTACGTGGCCGAAGCCGAGCTGGACCGCGACGCGGCCAGCCTCGCAACGATCACCGCCGAGGCCGACGACGCCGGCAGCACGTTTGTGGCGGGCGTTTCCGGCGAGTTGGAATCGCTCCTCGATCGTCTCTCCCAGCGTCACACCGGATGGTTCACCCGCTGGCGATACGAATTTCTGCTCTCCGCCATGCTGGTCGTGCTGGTCGCCCGCCTGGCCAAGAACTTCTTCTACGATTTCTTCTGGCTCGCCTCGACCGAAACGGAGATTTACGGGCTGGACATCTATCTCCTTTCCGCGTTTTGGCTGCTCCTCTGGTGCGCCCTTCTGCTTTGGGGCTTCACGTTCCGGCTGCGTCGGGGGCTGTAGCGCGAGATCGATCAATTGGCCGAGGGGTGGAACAATCCCAAGCCGGCTGA
>JBDRTC010000373.1:0-3998 GCA_043824335.1 Planctomycetota bacterium
GAATCGGGCACAATCTGGACACTCAGCACGTGTGTCTCATTCAAAAAGAAAGCTCTAACTTCTTACAGGGAAAGGGATTACTTAATAGGCCCGGAAGGACTTGAACCTCCGACCAAGGGATTATGAGTCCCCTGCTCTAACCACTGAGCTACGGGCCCTTTTGCGTGCTTTCGGGACTTTCTTCCCTCAATTGACACTATTCATTGATACTAAACTCCCACCAACAAGCCATCATAGCACCGCGAACCAGCAATGCCACGACCCACCAAACCTGGACCGAAAAGCACACAGCCCTCACCGCCAACATCCTCACCGCCGCCCAAATCGACCGCTTCGACGGCGTGCCGGAGTTGGACACCCACACGTTCCGAATCCGACTGAGCTGACTCCCGCGCCGAGCGCGATTCCAGCCGCAGCGTTTTGGTCATCGGAATCCCGTTTTTCCGGGTCGGGGGTCCCCGTCAACCATTTTCCGGGGGTTTTGGATATCCCCCTTTGGGCCTTGGTCAACAGAATCGTCGTTTTCCAATTGGTGGTCCTCGGGCTGAACGTTGTCTGGCTGGTCCTCGCAGCGGTGGCCTCGGTCGCGGCGGATGGGTATCCTCAACATCGTCAGTCCTCCGCACCGGCACGGCCGGGGAGGCCCTGCGCGCTTGCGTGAACCACGGTCCCCATCTCGATCCTACCCGACGAGCCGGGGCGATTTCGAGACCAAAACTTGGCCACCGGCAAGGCAGGGGGGAGGGCGCGCCGGAGTGCTTTGGCTAAACCTCGCTCCACCTTGCGTCTGCAAGGAGCGCCCCGTGCTCGGCGAAGGTGCGAACGGCCCGGCGCGCAAGCTCGATGGGCACAAGATTCTTGGCCATCATCGGAGAATGGTGACCGGTGAAGAAGAAGTCCGTTTCGGTGCGATCCACGGAGCCGTTGGAGTTGATCAAGTAAGGCGGATCGTTGTCTGGCGGGACGGGGCTTCTTCGGTGAAACAACGTGGCCGACGCGAAGCGTGGGAACGAGGGAGTAACGAAGTTCAGGGATGGCCCAATATTTCTTCGCTGAAGTATGCTTGAATTCGTTCTCGCTCGCCTACCCACATCGGCCACCGTCAGCATTGTCCCCAATATCTTCATGGTTTGCTATCTTTTCCAACCCCAGGCCGTATTTATTATAGTTTTCTCCGGTTTTCCCTAACACCAGCCCCAGACTGTATCACTACCTCCGATCCCCGTCCCTTGCAGCCGCGGGGGGCGTCTGTCATATTACGAGTTTTGGCGTCGGGCCCGGTGACGGGCGGGAGTGGGATCGAGGTGCGGATCTGGCCGGCAATTGACCTTCGAGGGGGGAAGTGCGTCCGCCTGAGGCAGGGGGACTACGGCCGGGAGACCGTCTTTGGCGAGGACCCCGCCGCGATGGCCCGGCACTGGGTCGAGCAGGGGGCCGAGTGCTTGCATCTGGTCGATCTGGACGGTGCCCGGGAGGGCCGGCCGGGGAATTTGGCTAGCATTAGGGCGATCCTTAACACGGTCGACGTGTCTTGCGAGTTGGGGGGTGGAATCCGCAGCGAAGAGGCGATTGTGGAGTTGCTCCAGTTGGGGCTTTGCCGGCTCGTGGTGGGCACGAGGGCGCTTAAGGAACCGGACTGGTTCGGCCGGATGTGCCAAAAATTCCCCGGCAAGCTCGTGCTGGGGATCGACGCCCGAGGAGGCCGGGTGGCCACCGATGGCTGGCTGGAAACGAGCGACGTGGCGGCGGTCGACTTGGCCCGGCAGTTTGCCCAGGAGCCCCTGGCGGCGATCGTTTACACCGACATCGCCACCGACGGGATGATGGTCGGGCCGAACGTCGAGGCGATGGCCGAGATGCAGGCGGCGGTCGACGTCGAGGTGGTCGCCTCCGGAGGGGTGACGACCAGGGAGGACATCGCCCGGCTGGCCGCGGTCCCCATGGCCGGCTGCATCATCGGCAGGGCCCTTTACGAGGGAACACTGACATTGCCCGAGGCGATTGGCGCGGGCAAGAAAAAATAGGACCGGCTAAAGGGAGTTTCCATGGCGAAGACCAACGTCGCAGACATCCGCAACATTGCTCTTTGTGGCCACGGGTCGACGGGCAAGACCACGCTGGTCGACGCGATGCTGACCACGACGGGAACGCTCACGCGTCAGGCGAGCGTCGACGACGGGACCAGCATCTGCGACTTCGACGACGAGGAGAAGCAGCACAAATACACGATCGAGGCCAGCGCCGTCCATTTCGAGCACTCGGGCAAGCAGTTCCACGTGATCGACACGCCCGGCTATCCCGATTTCATCGGCCAGACGATCGGCGCGCTTCGGGGCGTCGACACGGCGGCGATCGTCATCAACGCCCAGGCGGGGATCGAGGTGAACACGCGGCGGGTCTTTGCCGAAGCCGGGCGCGCGGGCGTGGGCCGGATGATCGTGCTGAGCAAGATGGATTCCGACAACATCGATATTTCCGCCCTGCTGAAAAGCATCCAGGAGCTGTTCGGCAACGAATGCGTGCCTTTGAACGTTCCCTTGGGCCTGGGGCACGATTTCCGCGGCGTGGCCAGCACGCTTGCAGTGCCGGAAGACACGTCGGGCGCCGTCATCGACCCGGCGGAAGTGCACGAGCCGCTTTTGGAGTCGATCGTGATGGCCGACGAAGAGGTGATGGACCGCTACCTGGAGGGCAACCCGCCCAGCGGCGAGGAGCTTTCCCGGCTGATCGTCCAGGCGGTGGCCGAGGGCGTGCTGATTCCCATCGTTTGCGTTTCGGGAAAGACCGGCGCGGGCATGGCGGAATTGCTCGACGCGATGGCCATGTGCGCGTTGCCGGCAGACAAGGTTGCCCGAACGGCCGTCGGCGCCGACGGGGCGGAAGTCGAGCTCAAGGCCGACCCGGCCGGCCCGCTGGTCGCCCAGGTGTTCAAGACCCGAATCGACCCCTTTGTGCAGAAGTTGAGCTTCATTCGGGTTTACTCCGGTTCGCTCTCGAAAGACTCGACGGTTCCGATGGTCGGGTCGCGCAAAGGGCTGAAGATCGGCCAGCTTTTCCGCATGCAGGCCAGCGAAACGGAGCCGGTCGACGAAGTGGGCCCCGGTGGGATCGTGGCGGTGATCAAGATGGAGGAGTTGGAGACCGGCACGAGTTTGGGGGAAAGCACGATACCGCCCATCCCCTTCCCCAGGCCGATGGTCGGGCTGGCCGCCAGCCCCAAGAGCCGCGGCGACGAAGCCAAGCTCTCCGGCGCGTTGGCCAAGGTGTGCCAGGAAGATTCGACCTTCCGCCTGGACCGCGACGCACAGACCAAAGAGATGGTGATCACCGGGATGAGCGAACTGCACTTGAAGATCATCATCGAGCGGCTCAAGCGGCGCGACAAGGTGGAAGTGGTGACCAAGGAGCCCAAGATCCCCTACCGCGAAACGATCCAGGCCAACGCCGAGGGGTTCTATCGACACAGGAAGCAGACCGGCGGCCGGGGGCAGTTCGCCGAAGTTCACATCCGCATGTGGCCCTTGGCCAAGGACGTGAACGTCGAGGAGTTCGCCATCAAGGCGCGGTTCGCCTCCATGAAGACGGCCCATTACGAGCCGGAAGACAACTTCCTCTGGATCGATTCGGTCGTCAGCGCCACGATTCCGGGCAACTTCATGCCGGCGGTGGAGAAGGGGTTCAAGGACCGGATCCAGCGGGGCGTGATCGCCGGATACCGCGTGCAGGACGTGTGCGTGGAAGTCCATTTTGGCAAGCACCACGACGTCGACAGCTCCGAGCAGGCCTTCAAGACGGCCGCCTCAATGGTCTTTCGCAACGTGTTCCAGGAGGCCAAGCCGGCGCTGTTGGAGCCGATCGTCAAGATCGAGGTTACCGTGCCGGGCGAGAACGTGGGCGACATCAGCAGCGACATGTCGGGGCGCCGCGGCCGGGTGCTGGGGATGGACTCCGCCGGCGGCGGCCTGCAAACCGTCAGCGCCGAGGTGCCCCTGGCCGAG
>JBDRTC010000374.1:0-4972 GCA_043824335.1 Planctomycetota bacterium
AATTTTCCCGCAGGGAAAATGGGACTGTCCCCCTCCCAAACCCGGACCCCGGCTCACTCCACCTTCCATTCCAGGATCCCGCCGGACCAGGGGCCTTCGGGGTCGAGCTGGACTTCGATCCTCAGGCCGGTGGTTTCGACCGGGTCGAAGGTCGTGCGATTGTACTTGTCGATTTCCGTGCCGTACCCGGAAGCCCCGGCGACCGGCTTCCAGGCGTCGCCGTCTTTCGAGAGGAGCTTCCACGACTTGGGGACCCGGCAGTGGCGGTTGAGCCGCCCGTCGTCGAACCAGTAGACCTCGACGGCCGAGACCTCCCGCGGCGCGTCGAAATCGTACTGGACCCATTCGGCCGTGCCCTTGTGATCCCACCAGGTGAACCGCGGGACGGCGTGATCGCAGGAGTCGCTCGGCTCGACCTGGTCGTTCAAGGCAGCCACGGCGTCGCCGGAATGACAGTGCGAGGCCGACGGGACGGCCAACTCCATGAGCGTAAGCAGGATCGACGGGCCAAGCTTGCTCGGGTCCAACGGGCGGTAGAGCTTGCCTTCCCAATTCGGGTCGTCCACGTCGGGCGTTCGGCTTTTCCCATCCTGCCACACCCAGATGGCCATCCCCCCCGGCTCGCGGTGGTCCCAGGCAAAGTAGGGTACGGCGGTGACCTCGCGCCCGTCGCGGGCGAGGCCCTTGATCACCGTCACCCCGCCCAGCAGATCCGGCCGGTGCTCTACCGTGAATTGCGGATCGCGAGAAAGGACAATGTTCCGAACGCCGCCCGGGTTGTCGACTTCCTCAAAACAGTAGACGATCGGGCCCCGCTGGACGGCCACGCGGCCCCGGTCGGCCTCGACCCGCGGATGGGCCTCGATCCGCTCGACCGGCATGGGAAGATCGAGCTCGATCACATCACCGGAGGGTCCGCCCTGAAAGTTTGCGTCGTCCCGGTTCCAGTACCGGCAAATCTTGGCATAGCCGTTCTGGAAGCGGTAACGGTTGGGGTGGCTCTCCATGTCGATCGGCTTCCCGTTCAGCTTCAGTTTGGCGCCCTCACACCAACCGGGGATTCGCATGTCCATCTGGAACCACCCGACCTTCATCGGGTCCTCGGTTAGCTTCACCGTGATCCGCACGTTCCCGTCCCAGGGATAGCGGGTCTCTTGCCGGATTTCGACGGGGCTCCCGCCAGGCGACGTGATCTTGGCGACGCCCGAGGCGTAGAGATTGACGAAGAATCCGTGGCTCCCTCTGGCGTAGAAATAGCCCGGCACCGACGGCACGAACCGCACCACGTTCGTCGGGCAGCAGGCACACGGATAAAACGGCTGCCGGTGGTGGCCGCCGCCGGAGGCCAGCGGGTTGACGTAGAAGAAATGCTCGCCGTCCATCCCGATGCCCGAGAGGACGCCGTTGTAGATCACGCGTTCCAGAACGTCGGCGTAGTGGGCGTCGCCCTCGATCAGGTTCAGCCGGTGGCTCCAGAGGGCCAGCCCGATCGCGGCGCACGTTTCACAGTAGGCCGAATCGTTGGGCAACTCGTAGGGATCGCCGAACGCTTCGCCGGCGTGCCGGGCGCCGATCCCGCCGGTGACGTACATCTTCCGCTTCACCACGTCGTCCCAAAGGCAGTGCATCGCGTCGAGGAAGCCGGGGTCGCCCGTGTAGCCGGCCACGTCGGCCACGCCGGAATAGAGGTACATCGCCCGGACCGCGTGACCGACGATCTCGCTCTGCTCGCGCACCGGCGCGTGGTCCTGGCAATACTCACCGTAGATTTCCCGCTTCGACGCATCGCCGCGGATATCGAGGAAAAACCGGGCCAGGTCCATGTACCGCTTTTCATCGGTCTCCTGAGAGAGCTTCACCAGTGCCAGCTCAATTTCTTCGTGGCCGGGCACGTCGTGCCGCTTGTCGGGGCCGAAAAGCTCGTCGATCCGGTCGGCAAAGCGGGTGGCGACCTCCAGAAGCGTCGTCTTGCCCGTGGCGCGATGATGGGCCACGGCCCCTTCAAACAGGTGGCCCGCGCAGTAAAGCTCGTGCCTCACGCGGAGGTCGGTCCACTTCTTGTCGGGCTCGACCAGCGTGTAATAGCTGTTCAGGTATCCGTTTTCCTGCTGGGCGGCGGCGATCTTGGCGATCACGTCGTCGACCATCTTTTCCAGCTTGGGATCGGGGTGGTCGGCCAGCGAATAGGAGGCGCCTTCGAGAACCTTGTAGACGTCGGAGTCGTTGAAATAGATCCCTTCGAACTCGCCCTCCACGAGCCCGGCCGCCTTGGCAAAATTGCTGAACCGGCCCGTCTCCTCGCACCATTTGAAATTGTGCGGTAGCGACACCTCGCGATTCGTCTTTAACCGCGGCGCCCAGAACGCGTCGTGCACCTTGACTTGCGTGAACGGCACGGCCGAAAGCTTGCGATGCTCGGGCGGACCGGCGTCCAAGGGCATGGAAAACCCAACGACAATTGAAGCGAACAAGAACACGCTTCCGAGACGCATCATGGCAATTCTCCTCCCCGAGACGTCTGGACACGTAGGTTATGCTTCAGCATATCTCGGCGCAATCCCAACCAAAAGGGTTCACGGCTCGGCCGGAAATGATGAGCACCGTCCCCCAAGCCGGCACGCCAGCGCCGTATGGGACGGAGGGGGCAATATGCTGAAGCATAACCTACGAATTTCCGCCGTTCCGCGGTGCCTTCGGTGAATGAGTTTACCCGCGGGAAAAAGCAATTGCCAGCCAAAGGGCGATTGACGCCGGGCCCCGTGCGCCTAAGATTAGCTGGAATTGCTGTTCTTTCACCCGCGCCAACCGTCCCTCACGATTTGAGCCGGCCCGTTGAATCCACGCACGCGACGCCGTTTCGACGCACTCTTGGAGCAGGTCCTGGCGGCGCTGCCGCCGGTGGTGCACGAGTTGATCGAAAAGGTGCCTATGCACGTCGAAGACTATCCCTCGGCCGATGTGATGGCCCGAACCGGCGCCCGGCGCCGCGACGACCTCTGCGGCCTGTTTACGGGCATCTCGATCATGGACAAGAGCGTCGAGCACTCGGGCGCGCTGCCCGACGTGGTCACGATCTACCGGGAAGGGATCCTCCGAGCTGCCACCGACGGCTTCGGGCGAGTGCGTACCGAACGGCTCCGGGAGGAGATCCGCGTCACCATTCTTCACGAGTTGGCCCATTACCACGGTCTGGACGAAGACGAGCTGCGGGAACTGGGATATGGATGACCCCCGATTGCTGCGGCTTTCCCCGGAGGACAACGTAGCGGCCGTCACCACGACGATCGAAGCCGGCGAGACGGTCACAATCCAGGGGCAACCCGTGACGATGCTCGACCGCGTTCCCACGGGCCACAAGGTCGCGGTCGTCGCGATCGCCGCCGGCGAGAAAGTGGTCAAGTACGGGGCCGCCATCGGCTCGGCCACCCGGGAGATTCGCCCTGGCGAGTACGTCCACACGCACAACCTGGCCAGCGACTACCTGCCCACGTACACCTTGGACGAGCCCTCCCCGAGTTAGCAAGCCCCGAGGACTCGACCGCGCCGCTCATCGCCAGAGGACGTGTACGCGGCGGACCTTTTCTAAACGCACGTCGGGCTCCATCTTGTTCGCCGTGTAGTAGTACTCGGGCGTCATCGGCGTGAACCCCGCGGCCAGCAACGGCCGCCAGCCGTACCAGGAACCCCGCAAAAGCATCGCCGCCTTCAGCCCCTCCTCGGCCATCTCGAAAAGGGTCGCCCGAAGCAGCCGCAGGCGGGCACGGGCTGAAAGCGTGCCGAAGGCCAGCAAGTCGATCACCCCGGCTTCCATCGGGCACCGGCCCAGGACTTCCAGCCGGTAGTAGCTCACCAGGCCCGCCACGCGCCCGCCCTCTTCCAACACGACCGTCCGGGCGAGGTCCTCGTAGTGCAAGAGCCGGGCCAGCTCTTCGGGGTTCCAAAGGTAAGCGAGGTCCATCGAGGCGCCGCGCTCTCGCACAAGCTCCTGGCAATCGGAGAAATCCTCGCTCCGGTAAGCGCGGATGCCCGTCGTGTCGCGGGGGGCCTTGGGGCGACCTTGCACCGGTGACATCAGACGACTCCCCCAACCCTCGAAGCGGTACAGCTCGAAGCGGGAAACCGCCCCGTGGTCCAGCGCTCGCACCCACATGCCCAACTTGCGAACGACCGCCCTTTCGGGCTGCTTCAACCAGAACTTGGGCCCCATCGACTTCACCGTGCGAACGTAGAGGTAGCCGAAATTCGCCACGGCCCCCCGCTCGCGATGCCGTCGCCAAAACTCTTCGTTCATCCTCTGGGCGATCCCCTGCCGCCGATACTCGGGGTCCACGGTCAAGAACGAGCCCCAACTGGCAATCTTTTCCTCCCCGTGCAGAGAAATCCGCAAGGGCCGGGCGGGGTGCGACCCGACGAGTCGCGTGCCGTCGTATGCGGCCACCAGGTAGTCTCGCGAATCGTCGGCGGTCGGCAGCAGTTCCCGGGCGAGCAATTGCGGCGACCAGAGCGGCACCGGCATCTTGCCCTCGTACGACTTCCGCCACATCGTCGTGGTGAAAGCGGAAAGCTCCGCCGCGTCTCCCTCAAACGTACGAATTTCGATCATGCTGCGGATGTCTCGTTGCGCCGGCGGCAGGTTTGGGAGGGGGACAGTCCCATTGTCCCTGCGGGAAAATTGGGACAGTCCCCGAGTAATTCTCCGGCCGCCCCTTAGTTTGCGGGGTGGGAGGTGGGGTTGTTCAGGGTGTTGTTGTTGGGTTGGCTTTGGTGTTGGCCGGTGCCGGATTTGGTGAGGGCTTCGTCGATGAGGTTCAGGCAGAACTCGATTTCCAGGGCGCAGTCTTCGATGGCGGCGAGGAATTGGGTGACCTCGTCGGCGGTGATTGTTAGCGGCGGTTGGATACGGAGCACCAGCGGATTGGAGCGGGTCGCCTGGGTGTAGATGCCGTGCTTTTCCTGAAGCGCGTTGATCACG
>JBDRTC010000375.1:0-7473 GCA_043824335.1 Planctomycetota bacterium
TTCGGCCACGCGCCCCGAGGTTGCCGCGTCGGTGGGCTCCCCAGCCGCCCAGATCTTTCCGTAGTCGGGCAGATGCACGATCTGGTGCGTGAAGCCGATCTCGCCCAGCGTTTCAAAGTCGCCGCTCCCCCACATCACCACGGGCATCCGGCCGGGTAAGGGCCTCGGCACAATGACAACCGAAAACTGCTTCTCGGCTTTGTACCCTTTTGTCGCGGCATTCGCGGAAGCAGTAACGTCGAGCGTGTAGGCATCGGGCCGGAGCGTGGTGTCGACCGGGACCTCGACCGTGTGGGTCCCTTCCGGCTGGAGTTCCGGCATCGGAGCCTCGCTGACGCGCCCGCCGAGCGAAACGCGGACCGTTCCGCCGGTGAGGCTTTTCCCGGTGTCGTTGAAAATCACGACCGGAATCCGGGCGTCTTTTTCCATACGCACAAACGCCGTGCGCGCTCCCGGAGACTCCACCTCAAGAGTACCGGAAAAGAACGGCACGACGCCCTTGGAAATCCGCACTTCATCGATAAAGCCGGGAAAGCCGTTATGGATGCTGCCGTACCGGCAGCCGATCACCAGGTGATAACCGCCCGGCTGAATTGGTCCCCGCCCTTCGTGCGTGGACCGGCCGATCGGTTTCCCGTCGCAGAAGAACCGTCCCGTGCCGGCGCCGTCGTAGGTGAAGGCCACGTGTTGCCATCGGTCCGGCTCGACCGGGAGGTCGTCCGACGTATAGGCCGCGGAGTCCTCGCCGAAGCCCAGATAGGCCACGACGCGGCGCCGGTTCTCGCCCGTGCGGCGCAGGTAGAGGCAGTAGTCGCGATTCGCTTGCGGCAGGTCCTTGGCGTAATGGAAGTATTTCTTGTCGAGCAGGAAGACGGTGGCGTAGTCGTCCATCTCGGGTTTGGGCTTAAACCATAGTTCGAGCGTAAAGGCGCCGGGGGGCGTGAGCCGCGGATCGTTCTTCGCCTGGGCCCCCTGCGGCTTGTCGTTCTTTTCGTCGGCAGCCGCCGATTCCAGGCAGCCGCCGAACCGTCCCTCGCCGGCGAAGCGAGATTCGCCGCGGAGTGTCACATCATGGCCGTTTCCCGAGCTGTCCGCGCTTTCCGCCCCCGGCGTGAATTGCCATAAGGCGATTGTCTTTTCTCCGGTGGCTTCCTGGCCCGTGTACGGTTTCTGCCAGGGCGGCACGTCGTCCTCTTCGGCGGCCCGAGCGTTTGCCGCCGGGAAACAGGCCAGCGTGATCGCAACAACAAAGATCTTCATCCAGGTTCTCTTGGCTCTCATGGCTCACCGGTAGGGTCAAAGTCAGGTGCAAAGCTCTTGTTGCACCGCGGAAAACGCTTCCATGGAAAATCGGAGGTCGTCCTCGCTGTGGGCAGCGGAAACCTGCACGCGAATGCGGGCCTGGCCCATGGGGACGACCGGATACGAGAAGCCGACCACGTAGACGCCCCGCTCGAGCATCGCGTCGGCCATGCGGGCGGCCAGCACGGCGTCGCCCAGCATGATGGGACAGATCGGATGCTCCCCGGGCGTGATGTTGAAGCCGCGCTCGGTCATGCCCTGGCGGAAGAGCCGCGTGTTCGCCGCGAGCTTGTCGCGAAGCTCCGTCGACTCGCTCAACAGTTCGAGCGTCTTCATCGACGCGCCCACGATCGGCGGGGCCAGCGTGTTGGAGAAAAGATACGGGCGGCTCCGCTGGCGGAGCAGGTCGATGATTTCCCGGCGGCCGCTGGTGTAGCCGCCGCTGGCGCCCCCCAGGGCCTTGCCCAGCGTGCCGGTGATGATGTCGACGCGGTCCATCACGTCGTGATACTCGGGGGTCCCGCGGCCGTGACGGCCCATGAACCCGACGGCGTGGGAGTCGTCGACCATCACCAGGGCGTCGTACCGGTCGGCCAGCTCGCAGATGTCGGCCAGGTTGGCAATGATGCCGTCCATGGAAAAAACGCCGTCGGTGGCGATAATGCGGAACCGGGCGCTTTGGGCCTCCTTGAGCCGCGCTTCCAGGTCGGCCATGTCGTTGTTCTTGTAGCGGAATCGCTGCGCCTTGGAGAGCCGCACGCCGTCGATGATGCTGGCGTGGTTGAGCTGGTCGGAGAGGATCGCGTCTTCGGGGCCGAGCAACGTCTCGAACAGCCCGCCGTTGGCGTCGAAGCACGACGAGTAAAGGATCGTGTCGTCGGTCTCCAGAAACTGGCTGATTTTCCCTTCGAGCTGTTTGTGGATTTGCTGGGTGCCGCAGATGAATCGGACGGAGGCCAGCCCGTAGCCCCACTTGCCGAGCGCCTCCCGGGCCGCGGCAACCACGGCGGGATGGTCGGCCAGCCCCAGGTAATTGTTGGAGCAGAGGTTGAGCACGGGCTCGTGCTCGAGCACGCCCACGCGGGCCCCTTGGGGACCGGTGATGATCCGCTCGCCCTTGAACAGGCCGGCCTCGCGGATCTGGCGGAGTTGGTCGGCGAGGTGTCCTTTCATCGAGCCGAACATCACGATTCCTCCTTCCAGGTCAGGACCACCTTGCCGGAGTTCCCGGAGCGCATCACCTCGAAACCCCGCTCGAAATGGGTGTGGTGAAAGCGGTGCGTGATCACCGGGTCGATGTCCAGGCCGCTCTGGATCATCACGGTCATCTTGTACCAGGTTTCGTACATCTCGCGCCCGTAGATCCCCTTGATCGTGAGCATGTTGAAGACGACGGTGTTCCAGTCGATGGCTATCTCCACGGCGGGGATGCCGAGCATGGCGATTTTGCCGCCGTGGCACATGTTCCTGAGCATGTCGCGGAAGGCGTCGGGGTTTCCGGACATTTCCAGGCCGACGTCGAACCCCTCCTTCATGCCCAGCTCTTTCTGGGCGTCGGCGATGCTGTTGGTCCTAACGTCGAGGGCCAGCGTGGGGTTCATTTTCCGGGCCAGCTCAAGGCGATAGGGGTTGACGTCGGTCACCACCACGTAACGGGCGCCGGCGTGCCGCGCCACGGCGACGGCCATGATCCCGATCGGCCCGGCCCCGGTGATCAAGACGTCTTCGCCCAGCACGGGAAACGAGAGGGCCGTGTGCACGGCGTTTCCCAGCGGGTCGAAGATCGCCTGCACGTCGCGGGAAATCCCCGACTCGTGATGCCAGACGTTGGTCACCGGCAGGGCGAGGTACTCGGCATACGCCCCGGGACGGTTCACGCCGATGCCCGAGGTGTCCTTGCAAAGATGCCGGCGGCCCGCCAGACAGTTCCGGCACCGTCCGCAAACCACGTGGCCCTCGCCGCTGACGACGTCGCCCGTGTGGAAATCCTTGACGTTGCTCCCCAGCTCGACGATCCGGCCGACGAACTCGTGCCCCACGACCATCGGCACGGGCACGGTCCGTTGGGCCCAGGCGTCCCAATTGTAGATGTGGACGTCGGTGCCGCAGATCCCCGTTCGGAGGACCTCGATCAGCACGTCGTTGATACCGATTTTCGGGACCGGAATTTCTTCAAGCCAAAGACCCGGCTCCGCCTTCGACTTCACGAGCGCTTTCATCGATTCCATGGACGGCTCCTTCCGCAGCCGGCGTGCGCGGGAACTCCGCGCACCACACCCGCCGCCAGCTCAGATGCTTAACACACGAAGCCCCTGCCTGCAAGAGGCAGGCCGGTTTTTCAACGTCGAGCGCGGCCATCGAGCACGTGCCGGCAGTTGACCACCTTCTCCACCAGGTCCAGGGGGAGATAGAAGTATTGACAGAAGGTCTCGAAGCCGAGCATGGAATCGCGACGGGTGAGGCCGTAAAGCTCGCGGGCCTGGGCGATCTCGTCCTCGACGATCCGTCTGACCTCCTCGGTCCGCCGGCGTCGCTCGGCCTCTGAGAGCGCGTGCTCCTTGTCGGCCAGCGCGTCCCGGGCCAAGACGAACCGCGTCTGGTTGGCCACGCTGGCAAAGTGCGCCCTTGCCGCCCGGGCGAAGATCAACTCGGTTTGGGCGGCGGGACACTTGTCGGCCGGTGCCCGGTCGACCGCCTTTTCCAGCTCGGAAAGCCCCTGCTCCCACCCGGCCGCGACCTTCTCGAACTGGCCGGCGAACACCTCGGCCGGATACGGGCCTCGCCATTGGGCGACGGCGTCGTAGGGGAAGCCGGTCATGGTGGCGTTCCAGCCGGTTCGTTGAGGATAGAGCAGGTTCGCCGGGCCGACCTGCACGGGACAGGTGTAGACCACCGCGATGTGATACGGATACTCGGTAAACGCCTTGCTGAACGCGGTCCACGCTCTGCGCGCGTGCGGGGCCGCCTCGGGACCGAACCGGTCGAGGGCGACGGCGTCGAGCACTTCATCGACACTGGGAACGGGCGTCCTGCTGAAGCGTTGGGCGATCTGAAGGTTGGGCGAGGGATACCCGCCCAGCGTCCAGCCGAGCATCATCCCGTCGACCCCCACGGAAGCCAGGTTGCGGCAGTGCTCGGCCACCAAGTCCATCACGGGGAGATACGGAACGCTCGAAAGCTCCCACGTGTTGTTGAGCTGGACTTTCGCCACGGTCTTGAGCCCGGCCTTCTTGGCCTGTTTCCAGTGCTCCAGCGCGCGGGGCCCGGGCCCGACGGCGGAGATCGAGTATTCGCCCACGGTCGTCTTCACGCCGCCCCGCTCGATCGGCAGGGCCCATTCGCTCACCGACTTCAGCCACACCGATTTGGGCAATTTTGCGATGACGTCCGTGGCAAGGCCGTGCCCGTGCCAGCCCCAGTCCCACACGATCACTTTGGCCTCGGGCGCCGCGCGATGGACGCCCGAGGCGATCGTGGCGTTTACCTCGGCGATGATTTCGGCATAGTCGCGGTTCTTGCAGCGGGGACATGCTTTGTGGCCCCCGGCCCAGGCGCAGTTTGTCTGGTTCTCCGAGGCCGTGATGGTAAACGCGCCGGCCAGGCCGGGCACGTTCTCGAACACGTGCGCCGCGGCGTCGGCCATCCACTTCCGCACCGTGGCGTTCGAGGTACACATGCAAACGCGATCGCCCCGACGCACGCCGGCCATCTCCGGCCGACCTTCAAAGAACGCAACCGGCATCGCCCGGGGCTCGTTGATGTAGAGATACACCCCGATCCCAAAACGCTCGCAACGGGCCACCAGCCGGCGCAGGTTTGCCAGACGCGTCTGGTGATCGGCGCCGAATTCGGGAAACTCGTCGCCGCCGGGCGCCAGCTTGGCAAGCTCGCCGAACAGCCACACGCCGTCGACCCCCATGGCGGCCAATCGCGCAAGCAGGCCTTCCGGGTAGATGGGCAGTTCGGAGTCGAGCAGCGGGTCGCCAATCACCTGGAAGCACGAGCAGACGTAGCGGGGAGCCAAAAGCGGTTTGCCTTCCTCGTCGTCCGGGCCGGTCCAGTGGTACGGCTCGCTTAGCCGGCGCACGAAGCCGAAACGGGGCTCGCCGGGGTTGCGGATTTCCTCCCCGAAGTAGCGCTCGACGATCTGTCTGATCTCCGCGGCGCGGCGACGGGCCTCGGCTCCCGGCGGCGCGTAACGCACCGGTGGACAGTCGGGCTTGAAGCTTCCAAGAATGCTCCAGTTGGCAATGTCCTCCCCACGCACAAACTCCACCAGCTCCTCCGGCGAGATGTCCAAAAGCACCGCAAGCTGGCCGCACGGCAACAGGTGCCAGTTCCGCCGAAGCAGGGTCATGTAAAACTGGCCGGGCGAATCCTGTTCGGCCGGGATGGGAACCGCCGGCGGCAGACCCATTGATTCGGCCACCGCCGTGACGTTTTCGACCGACGTGCCGAGCACCTTGGCGATTCGCGCCGGCTCGACCGCGTGCCAGTTCCGCCAAACAACCGCGTGCACGGAATCGGGAAAATGCGAGAACATCGCGGGGGGAGGAGCCGGCCCGACCGGCAGGGTGGGCTCGGCACCTCGGCCGCGATTCAAGAGAGAGAGCACCAAGATGCACGCGATTGCCGGACGCGATAACAGCATAGCCATGAATGCGCTCCGCGAAACAAGGGCGAAGTGTGGCGTCAATCGGTGTTCCTGAAGTCTGCGCCGCCTGATTAGCGCACTCAGCATATCCAACCGACTATGGCGCCGCCAGTGTCGGCCCCAACTCGAGGATGCTTTCCCGGTTCCAGCTTGAAATCCCCGGGCCCGTCGGCCAACGTAGCGGGGGTCTCCCGATAAACGTTGGAGGCGGCCTTCGCGCCGGTTCAGCGGCGGGGAAAAAGGAGGAAGAAGAAGCTCGGCCCGAATGGGCCATACCCGGGAAGGCCGTTTGTCTTTAAGATCTTTTGTGCCAACGGGGTATGTGCATGACCAGATCATGAAAGGAACAATCCGCTTCGCTGCTTGTTCCTTTCATATAGGTCCAACTCGCCTTTTTCAACGGGCTAGGCGTTGCCGGTGGAGGCCACGTGCGGCGAGCTTTGGGCGATCCGCTGGGACAATTCCTGGCGGTGCACGGGCACTTCCTCGGGACACTCGAAGCCCAACTTCACCCGATTGCCGCGGACTTCGAGCACGGTCACGTGGATGTTCTCACCGATTACGATCCGTTCTCCCGGCTTGCGGCTGAGAACTAACATAGCGAACCTCCTTGTGGAGCATGGGGCCATCTTGCCGCGCCGCGGCAGTGGCCGGCGTCTCGCAGTGGCCGAGTAAAGAGCGAGGCCAGCGTGCGATATGAATCCCCCGCGATCCGTCGCCCGGAAGATCGTGCGGAAAGGGCTACTCGGCAAGTTTTGTCAAATTGGACTGTCATATCGCCGTTATTGTAAAGTGCGCCCGGCCCAAGGCAAGTGAGAATTGCGAGAAATCTTTCCCGGTGCATGCAACGCTATCAGCGGTGCTCGACGCGGCTCACTCGCCCCGCAGGGCCGCCAGCAGCGGGGCGACGAGGACCGCCCGCACGGCGGCCAGTCCGGCCAGCAGGCCCACGGCGAGAACCAGAATGAGCGTTGCGCCCAGGGAAACCCAGGGAATCGAAGCGCCGCCGGAAGCCAGGTGCGGCAGCACCGCCACCAACGCGGCCGCCACGCCGGCGCCCAGCCCGGCCAGAAGGAGCAGGCCGTTTTCGAGCATCACCAGCCAGACCAGGGCGCGGCGCCCAAAACCGGTCGCCCGCAACAGGGCCAGTTCGCCGCGCCGCTCCAGCACGGCCCGCAACTGGACGGCCGCCAGCCCCAACGTGCCCAGCAACAGCCCCAGGCCCCCGAGGCTCTGAAACGTGGCCAGGTACGTGTTCTGCACGACCAAGAATCGACCCAGCCGCTGGCCGGTCGTTTCCGTGGTCAAGCCGTAGTCTCCCAGGGCGCTGTCCAACGCCTCTTGGATCGCCTGGGCTGCGTCGGGATCCGACTCCACGTCCGACTCCACGAGAAAGAACCGGTAGCCGCTGGTCTCGGGGAAGTGGCGCAGAAGGGCCCGCTCGCTCACCAGCACGTCGCCCTGGAAGATGCTACCCGACAACACGCCGACGACTCGCAGCCGAACCGTTTCCCCGG
>JBDRTC010000376.1:0-12806 GCA_043824335.1 Planctomycetota bacterium
GGCCCGACCCCCATGGGCTTGTGTTCTTCTATTACCTTCCCCCCCGCGATTATTTCACATTTTTCGGTGTTAAGTTGGGTAACGGCAAGGGTTTACGTCTACTGGTCCTTGTTTGGCGTTTCGTCCTTATACTTGTGTGCGACTTCACGACGGTTCATGGCTTGGTACGCTTCTGGCTGTTCAGGAACGCTTCCAGCAGCGGTGCTTGCGGGAAGGGGCCGTCGACTTGGACGGGAGCGCTCAGGAAGGCGTCGAGGAGATCGTTGACAGCGCCGAATTTGAGGTCGTGCGTTGTGGTGGTCATGACGTGCCACTGAAGAAAGAAAGTTGGTTGGGGTTTGCGAGTGTTCTGACTGGGGGGAGGAAGGGGAGCGGCCGGGGAGGACCCACGACCCTCTAACTCCCCCTCCCCGACGATGCTCTCCGGCTCGCTCTCGCCGTCGACGCCCGCCAACTGGACGTGCCACGCCGTGCCGTTTATCGGCCGCCGTAGGTGCTCACCGGGCTCGTGGGCGACAATGACGCCGACGTGCTCGCCGTCGGGGCGGTACACGATGACGTGCTACTGTAGGTGGAAGCGGCGGGTGGTGGTGGTCATGTTAGCCCCTCTGGTGCTTGGCCAACTTGCGGTAGTCGGCCAGGGTGTTGCGGTGAAAAGGTTGCACCTCTGGTGTGCTACCTTTTCTGGCCCCCGTTTCTTCCCGTGTCATCGCCGGGCACAACTCCCCCACCTTCGCCGCCAAGAGCAGCTTGCCGTACTGGACGTGATTGATGTCCTCCGATGCGGCCATGATCGTCAATCCCCCAGATACCGAAATTCACTCGCCCGTCGCCCACGACGATCACCCCGATTGACGAGGTTGAGAATCGAGTCGTACACGAGAAGGCGTAGCCACCGAGACGCCTGTTGACGCGACACGCCAACCAACTCGCCGGCCGTGCGCGTGGCCAGGAAGAAAGTCCCGTTGCCCGCGTGGCGCTGCAGCTCACGACACAACGCCACCAGCAACCGCAACTCGGGCTGGTCGTAGCGCATGGCCACTTCAGGCACGGCCGCCGCCGCGGCCTGTTCTACGATTGCGATCATTGGACCTGCTCCATATGGGTGACGAACCTTCTCCCAGGACTCCATGAAATCGATCCACGATTCCTCCCACCACTTCGTCCGGATCGTCGGTTTCGCCAGATCGTGCCAGCGCCGGAACTGGGGTTCGAGCGCACCGGCCGGCGCGTCAGCCAAACTTGGAATCGCTTTCCACCGACGGGCCAACTCGAAGATCATCCGGTGGCGTTGTCCGAATCCGGTTGGGATCGTTGCCACAATGGCGCGTCCGATCACATCGGCGGGCGCTTGGATAATTGCGCGCTCAGTCACTTCGTCAGGCGCTTCTAAAACCCCCCCTTGCAACCACCTATATGTCCTGTGCCCTCTGTGTCACGCGGCGGGGAGTCCTGGCAGTGGGTGTTCGGGCCCGATAACCCACTCGTACACGCGCCCGGTTCGGTGTAGAGACGACGGCGCGACGATCAGCTTCCCGTCGCCCTGAACGTCGATACCCGGGCCAAGAGTTCCGCGGACGCGCTCACCTGGATGTCGAAAGAGCAGATGTCGGCCGCCGCCACCGGTTCGGGCGACGGGGCCCTCGGGCAACTCGCCGTAGCGCCCGAGCAGGCCGTCGAAAGTTCCGTCACCACGGTTGCGGGGGTCGATGTCGAGCACGATCACGCCGCTTTCGGTGCCCGTGGCGATCCCCACGTTGGCGCTCGGCCAGCGCAGCCACCACTCCCATACCCTCTTGCCGTTTGTGGTGGCGTCCTTAACGCCGTGTCGCGTCCGTGGGTGCTTCCCGGCGTTCGGGCACCTACTACGCTTCCGACACGTACAGACGCCGCCCTGGACGCTGTGGAGCGGCAGAACGAGCCAACCGTGATCGGCGTAGCCGAGGGCATTGTCGAGGCGGGATTCGGCGCTCACCCGTCGCCCTCCTCGTCAAAGTCGATCTCCGCCAAGGCGTCGTAAACCATTTTCCGAACGCCGTCGAGGAAAGCGGCGTCGCCCTTCTCCTCATCGATCTCGTGATTGAAGGCGTCGGTGTCGATCACGCTGTCGATGGCGTCCGCCAAGATCATCTGCAATGTTTCGGGCTCGAGCGCTTCCAACTCGAAAACATCGTCGCCGTACTCGCTGGTGAACCTCTCGTAATGAGCGGAACCCTTCTTGGCCTTCATCATCGGCGGCAACTGATATTCATCCACTTGGTCGACGGTCAGCGCCACCTTGACGGCGGTGATCTTGTCGATGCCGAAGTCGTCGCGCATGGACCGGGCGAAGCTGTGCGCGATCTCCTCACCGTCGGGATCGAAGTCGGACAAGATCAGCAGGATAAGCTGATCCTTCCCGCTTTTCTCGAAACGCTCGGCCATTTCGTACCGCGGCGGCAGTGAGCAATAGCCGCGGCCCAAAGTCAGAGGAATGTTGTATCTGGACGCCACGGGCCGAAGGATTGGCGCGAGCGTGTTCTTTTCCCCGAGGATTTCGATATGGTGGGGTTGCGATTGCTGTAGGTCGCGCCGGTAATGCTTCAGGAACTTATCGACCTGCCCCCGTACAAACACCTGGGGATCGGCGTTGACGTTCCAGACGACAACCGGCCGCGTCGTGTCGGCTATGGCGTGCATCGGGATATAGCTTTCGAGCCGTGCGCGCGTAAGCAGGTCGATCAGCGCCCGGTAGCTCTTTTGCGTGTTCGTATAGGTCGATCTGGGCTTGCTGGCGTGGATCAGCGGCGGCTTGTTCAGCAGCGGGTAGTGGATCGACCGATCCGACAACGGCCAGAACTTCCGACGCGAGTTGAGGATGTCGATCACGGCGTCCAAGAACGAGAACTTGGCCTCGCTGATCTCGGCCCGATGCTTTTTCCCCCGAATGTCGATGGCGTCCGCGATCACGCAGGATTCGGAATCCCGATGCGCGAGCAACGCCCGATAGGATTCTTCGGGGTTGCCCGAAACGATCTCCTCCCGGAACTTCTCACTGCGCGACTTGACGCGCTGCCGATTCTCCTCTCTGAGAAGCTGTAAGAACTTCTCCGGGTGCTTGGCGCGACTGATTGGCTTGATGCGGACGGGAACCGTTTTTCTCTCCGCCATCTGCGCCGCCACGTAGCGCCGATGCCCGCCGATAATGAACCCGTCCCGAGAAATGAGCAGGGGGCGTTAGGATGCCGTTTTTCCGAACGCTCGCCGCCATCGCCACCATATCGGGATCGTCGGGGTTGATCGGCCGATAAAGCCGCGAATTCTCGGGTGCCGGGCGGATACTGTTGATCCGCCGACGCCGAATTCGATCATGGTCGAATTTCGGTTTTGAGCGCCGCGGCGGCTTGCCGTTGCC
This sequence comes from Planctomycetota bacterium, assembly GCA_043824335.1. Lineage (GTDB taxonomy): Bacteria > Planctomycetota > Planctomycetia > Pirellulales > Thermoguttaceae > JBDRTC01. Next base: position 3,395 of record JBDRTC010000376.1, read on the forward strand.
TTGCCCAGCGTGGGCGAGAATGGTATCATCCATGCGTCAATACTCCTCACCCCGGTTTGCACGAAGTCGTGCTCGTGGCCGGGGTTTTTTCATGGCCTACCCCTGTTCCGGCTGCCCGTTGACCGTGCTGCTCTTGACCAGCCCGATCACCGCTTCCCACGGAACCCGCCGGCTCTTGCCGAGCTTCACATAGGCCAATTCTCCGCGGTCCATCATCTGATAGACCTTGGCCCGGGAGACGTCCAAGTAGGCCGCCACGGTGACAATGGTGGCCAGTCCCCCATCCGAAGGGGCCTTCCTTTTCTTCGTTGCGATTGCCATTTTTTGTCTCTCCTTGTTTGGGTTGTTGACGTCCGCCTCATCACGGCTACAATATCTTCAGACGTGTCAATTCTAGCGGATTGGAGGTGATGTTCAACACGCCTATCGCTGTTTTATTCGTGACGCTAATCGTGACGGTATCCGCCGAGGTTAGACCGATGAAACACCTCTTTTGCGCCAGAATCCCGGTGTTTCGCCAAGGGTACGTGTGGAGAAAGTCGGCGAAGGGACGCGAACTAACCCTAACGCACAACCTGCTAAGCGATCCCGGCCCGGTCACCGAGTGGCCCAAACGCGAGTTCTTTTTTTCCGATCAGGCTGGATCACAATACCTTGTCGATTACAAGCATGTCCCTATGTACTTGCTGCCCGGCGGCGATGGCTTTTTCCCCCATCGCTCCGACTTCTTTCGCTACTACAACCCGTTTGATGAGCCCGCCCTGTTCCAGGTCCTTGCCGACGTAGTTGTCGAGGAGGGGGATCTAAGCCAGTATCCGGCTTCCGTCACGGATCGCGAACTCGAATCAATGTTGGCGTTCTGCAACACGTACGGTGCCTACGAGCCCCTGGGCGACTCGGGATACGATGCGCGGTCTATGAAAACTGCGGTAATGCACATGCGTCATGCCGTTGAGTTGTGGGAAGCAACGAGAAGAGGCGATAGGTCCGCAGTTGATAAGCTTGACGTCATAATCAATCGAACCGGATACACCACGCTCACAATGACATCTGCCCGCGGACCCACCGGCCAGATGGAACTCGGCTTTCATATTGGTGGTGATCTTCTAACAGCCTTATGGTGTCAGTTCGTGCTGGCGGTTGCTGAGAACAAGCAGTTTCGCCGTTGCGCAACGTGCAACCGCCCCTTTGAAGTCTCCCCGGAAGTAAACCGCAAAGACCGCACAATCTGCTCTGATGCTTGTCGAGCCAAAGCGTATCGGCGCCGTAAAGCGAGCGCGCTGAAGCTCCGAGAGGCCGGCAAGAATCTACGGGAAATCGCGAAAGAAATCGGCTCGGACCCGCAGACGATTAAAGGCTGGCTACAGGAGAAAAAGTGAAATGGTACGCAAACGACGTGGTCGTGGCGAAGGCTCCATTTACCAACGGCAAGACGGAACGTGGTGCGGTTCGGTCAGTGCCGGATACAACTCCAATGGCAAGCGGCAAAGGCAGTATGCCTACGGGAAGACAAAACGCGAGGTGCGCGGTTCGCCCTCGAATTTCTCCACGAACACCGTAAGCGGATGCTGGCCGAGGGGAACGCCACGGCACCGGTCTTCTGCGACACCATGGGCAACTACCTCCGCAAGTCCAACTTCACGCGCCGATCGTACAAGCCACTCCTGGCACGAGCGGAGGTTCCCCCGATTCGGTTCCACGACCTCCGCCACACTTCGGCAACGCTCCTACTTCTCGTGGGCGAGAACCCGAAAGTCGTCTCCGAGCGGTTGGGCCACGCCTCGATTGAGATCACGTTGAACACCTACTCGCACGTGCTCCCGTCCATGCAGAAGGCGGCCGCCGACAAGCTCGAAAAGCTGCTTGGCTGAGATTGGCTGTAGTTAGGCTGCAAAACTCCCCCACGAACAGCCCAGCGGGCGCAAAAAGAGAGCCGCAAGTCTTTGCGGCTTTTGTACTTACACAAGCACGCCTGGCAGGAATCGAACCTGCGACCTACGGTTTAGGAAACCGTTGCTCTATCCCCTGAGCTACAGGCGCGGACGTTTCTGCTGCAAGTGTTTACGGGGCACCGCCCGACGCAGTGGGAATCGATCCCGTCCAACAGCTCCACGGCATCGCTGGCCAAACGCCAAGTGTCCTCGGCTTTCCTCAGGACCCGAGGGGACTACCCCATTCTTTCCAACATCGTCAGCATAGCGTACCCTGCGGAATCCACACAAGTGGCAGCCCGGCCTGCAAGCGTGCCAGCCATCGGTTAGACTCAAAGCGCCATGTTCGGGGGATCGTCCTTGAACCGACGACTGAACACGGTCACCCGTACGGAGCGAGTCAGAGGAGCTGCACCATGAGACGACGTGACTTCATCGGATCAGCCGTCGCGGCCGCCGTTTCCGGAGCCTCGGCGGTGTCCGCCGCCTCCGCCGTGCCCGCGACGGGCTTTGAGCCGTGCGCCTTCGCGAAACTGCCGAGCGAGATCGCCGGAATGAGCCTTGGGGAGCTCAGGGACGAGTATCGCGATCGCCTTTTCAATCGCTATCTTCCCTTTTGGGATCGAGGCGGCTTCGACAAAGACCTGGGCGGATTCATGTGCGAACTGAACGACGACGGCTCCGTCTTCAGCGACGAGAAATTCATCTGGTACCAGGGACGCGCGATCTGGGTCTACTCTTTCCTGTACCGCCATTTCGGAAAAGACGAGCGGTTTCTGGAAATCGCCCGAAAGACCAGGGATTTCATGGTGGGGCACATGCACGCCGGCGGCGGCCGGTGGCACGAGAAGGTGCGTCGCGACGGAACCGTGCTCGAGGGCCCCGGCGCAAACGTTTACGGCGCACTTTTTGCCACGGCCGGTCTGGCCGAATACTACAAGGTCACCCGCGATAAGGGAGATCTGGACCTGGCAAAGGAATCGATCTGGGCGTCGGTCCGTGCCTACGACGATCCGGGGTACGGCGACACGCACACGACCCAGTACACGGCCGTCGAGATCCCCGAAAAGGGCGTGCGGTCCCAAGGGCATTCGATGGTCATCGTGTGGATACTCTCCGGGCTGCTGGCGTTTGATGAGGATTCCCGGCTCGAAGCGCTCCAGCGGGAGCACGTCGGGCGGATCATGAACCGGTTCTGGAACCCCAAGTTCGGAATCGCCAACGAGTACCTGGCGCACGACTACTCTCGTCTGCCCGGGGCCGCCTCGCACATGTTTGCCGGGCATGCGCTGGAAACGCTCTGGATCGTGATGCATGAGGCCCTGCGCGTGAAAGACAGAACGCTTTTCACCACGGCCAAGGACCGCATCCGCCGGCTTTTGGAAATGTGCTGGGATTACGTGTTCGACGGCTGGGGCGACGGGAACTTCTTCGTCGACGACACGCCCGAGCATCGCCGGGGGCCGGAGTACGAAGTGAAGACCATGTGGGCCCACTGCGAGATTCTTATCGCCACGATGACGATCCTGGAATACACGGGCGAAGTCTGGGCGAAGGAGTGGTACGAGCGTACCCGGGCGTTCACGCTCCGCACGATGGCCAACACGGGGCACGGCGTCTGGCGGCAGGCGGTCGACCGCGAGGGAAAGGACGTCAAGCGCGTCGGCGTCGGCAGCCGAAGAAAGGGCAACTTTCACCAGCCCCGGCTCTTGATGATGAACCTCCTGAGCCTCGAACGGATGATCGCCAACGCCGGCAAGCTCACCCCCTTTGCTCAGTGAACGGGCTTTTCCGAGAGAGCCCGGTCAGGACAAACCTGAATGAACCCCGGCCTCTCTTCTTTTGTCAGCGTGTCCGTGGCGAAGTGGTACAAAGCGAACAGCTCCCAGGCGAAGACGACGTAACCGCAATAGCCCAGAAGCGGCATCTCGAAGACGTGCAGGAAGTCAACAAACGGCACGTGATAGACCCACTTGGGGTAGGAGTAAAAATTCCACAGTTCCCAAAAGAAGCCACAGATCAGGCACCCTATCGAGAGGGCCAGCACGGGCCGCCAATCCCCCCGGGCCGTGTGGCGGATCAAAGAGCGGTTCCCGAAGAGAACGTTAATTGGTTCCAGAATGAGGTAGACCGACGCCCACAGGAACGGAAAGAAATACCGGGGCCAGATGAGCAACAGGGCGAGCATCAGCCAACCCGTGCCGAAGAGAGCCGCGAGCGTCGTTCGGGTTGGAGCAACCACCGGCCCTCGCCTGATGCGTCGAAGCCAAGGGAACGTGCTCACCAGTTCCGCGGTTCCAAACACGGCCGGCATCACCGTGGAGAAGCTCAAAGAGGCCATCGCAAAGTACTGAAGATCGGTGAAGAATTCCCGGCCTTCGTAGAGCCAGTTTTGGGTGCGGAGATTCAGCAGTTCAAACAACCACCAACCCGGGGTGGAGATCAGGAACAACATCACGTAGGCCCCGGGGCTGCGCGTCAGCATGGAGTGGCCCTTGCGGGCGACAACCAGTGCGTCGACCGTAAGGCAGTACCCCAGCCACAAGGGAAAGAACCCCCAGTGTGTGCGCAAGCCGGAACACGACCAGTTCAGCGTCCAGAACGCGACGACCAGTCCCAGCCCCAGCCACCCGTGAAGAGGCCAGCGTCTGCTTGACGATATGCGCCCATTCTGCGTCGTCATCGTTCGGTACTCTCCAAACTCTCCAAACTCTCCAAGCTCTCCAAACGCCACCGAGGAGTGGACCGGGCTGTGCAGGCAAGTGATTGCCCAGCCACCAGCCGCAACTCCTATGATAACATCCCGGAGTCCGATTGAGGCGGTTCAGAGCAGCACGCGAAGCCCTTTTTCCCACGAGGAACCTGCCATGGCCAATAGGCGAGTCACTTCAATTCGAGAGACGCCCGGTACTCCCCCCCTCTCCCTCTTGGCCCTTGTCTCCGTTCTGGCGGCGGTCTTGAGTGTCTATGCGGCAGCCGGGGCAGAGGCAACTCGGGATCGCGAGCACGTGATTCGGCTCGACCAGCGCGTGCTGTCCGCTGAGGACGGGTTGCTCCTGGGAAACGGCGATCTCTCGGTGAGCGTGTACCAGTCGGCCGACCGGATCATCTGGCGGTTCGGCAAGGGAGACGTGTGGGACCGCAGGCTCGATCTGGGCGACGACCCCAAGCCGGCCCACATCGACGAAATCGCGCACGGGATCAAGGTGGAAGGCTGGAAGTGCGGCCCCTATGGCGGCCCGGTCGAAGCGACGCGCGGTACGAAGGACCCCGAGCGGATGCGGGAGCTTTGCCAGGGCTCCCCGCCCAGCTACAAGCAGAGGCCGTATCCGTGTCCAAAGCCAGTTGGCGAGCTGGCCATGCAGCTTCCTCCCGATCTGGCGGGCCTCGAAATCGATCAACGTCTGGTAATCGAAGAGGGGCGACTGGAAATCACCTGCGCGTGGCCGTGCGGCGTGAAGATCGTGACCGAGTGTTTTGTTCCGCCCTCGCCGAACGTGCTGGTCGTCCGCTGGAAAGTGGAGAATTGGAATGAAGAGACGCGGCAGGGTCAGAAGCCGCCGGTCTGGTTCTCGCTCTATCGCTGGGCGGACCCGACGATTCAGGAGTTTGCCGCCAGATTCTTCGCCGACTGCCGGCACGCGGCGTTTCAAGCCTGCTGTAGCCCGAAGGCGACGCCGCTGGCCGCGCCTTCCGTCGGGCAGGATGGCAGACTGGCTTTCATCGAGCAGGCCTTTCCTCCCGACCCGCTGTTTGAGCAGGGCTTTCGCTGCTTGATGGTGCCCTTTGCTCCGGAGATGGCCGTCGGGCCGGTTGACTTGGCGGCGGCGGGCGAGGCGCGCCTCCACCTGCTTCCCACCGCCGGATCGGCGGAAGGCTCGCTGGCCGTGGCCGTCGCCACCAGCAGCGACGAAGGGGGCCCGCTCGAAGAAGCACGCCGCATCCAGGCCGTGCTCGCCGAGGAGCCGGCCGACCGGATCGCCCAGTGGGCGGCCCGGGCCCGAGGGGCGGCGGCGGAGTTCTGGTCGAAATCGAGCGTCCGCATCGCCGATCCCTTGCTGGAGAACCTCTGGTACGAAACGCTCCACGCCCGGCGATGCGCCTACCGACGCGGCACGGTTCCGCCTGGGCTGTTTCTCCCCAGCACGGTCCGGGATTACTCCCACTGGCACGGCGACTACCACATGAACTACAACTTCCAGCAGCCGTTCTGGGGAGACTACACCGCCAACCACCTCGAGTTGGGCGACGCCTATTTCGACGGCGTCGCGTTCATGCTCCCCATCGGCCGCAAGATCGCCCGGGATTACTACAACTGCCGCGGCGTCTTCATTCAGCTCACGGCGTATCCCATCCAGGCCGAAGACGACCCGCTGGGTGTCGCGCCGATGGGACGGATGGCCTACATGACCGGCTGGACGATGAACCAGTACTGGTGGCGCTACCTTTACACCATGGACGACGAGTGGCTTCGCTTGACGGGCTACCCGGTGATCCGCGATTGTGCTCTCTTCTACACCGATTTTCTCAAGAAGGGCGACGACGGCCTGTACCACGCCTTCCCCTCGAACCAGGGCGAGGACGGCTTCAGCGGCGACCCGAAAGACTACACCGACCGACGCCAGGTGATGCAGCACCTTCGCTATTGTCTGCGGGCGGCGATCCGCGCGAGCGAAGTCCTCCAGGTCGACGAGGAGTTGCGGAGCCAGTGGCGCGACCGCCTTGAGTTCTGCGCCGGCGACGACGGTAACCCGCCGCCGGCCCTGGAGGGCCTTGCCAAACATTGCTACGAGGTCAACCCGCCGGAGTTCAGCGTCGGGCGCCCTTACCATCCGCAGCCTGAAAGCCACGACGGCCGGCCCTGGCCACCCGTGGGCGACGGACTGCTCACCTGGTATTTCGGGCAGTATCCCGTGGCGTGCATGGGGAGGCTGCGAACCGGGGCTTTCATCGCCGATCGCGATCTGCCGGTCTTGCGGGAGCTGATCCACCGCTGGCGACACCCGAACGGCGTCCTCTGGGGGATGTCAGTGGCCGACTACGGCCACGCCGGGGCCTGGACCGAATCGCTCGGCGTGATCGGGCCGCTTCAGGAAATGATGCTCCAAAGCTGGGACGGCTCGCTACGGATCTTTCCGGCCTGGCCCAAAGACCTGGACGCCCGCTTCGAGCGCTTTCGGGCCGAAGGGGCGTTTCTGGTGAGCGCGGCCTGGTCGAAGGGCGAAGTGACCGAGTTGGAGGTTCTCAGCGAGAGGGGCGGCTCGTGCTCCTTGTACGTCCCCTGGCCGGCCGGCTTGAAGGTGATCGACCAGGCCGGCCTGGAGGTCGCGGTGAGCCCTCAAAGCGACGGCCGAGCCGCCTTTGAAACCCGTGCGGGGGTTTCCTACAAGCTCCAGGCGGGTAGCGCCGCGGGCCCGCCGTCCTGAGGCGGCCTCGCGGCTGCGGCCAAAGTGAGGCACGATTTTGTTTGCCGCTGCTACGGGAGCCGGCGTCCGGCTTCTTGCGCCAGGCGGCGCACCGTATCGACGACCACGTCCTGCGCTTTGGCCGAATAGAACCCGATGTCCGCGACCAGGCCACGGGCTTCGTAGCCGCCTTCGGCGACGATCGCGGCATCGGGCAGGTAGCCGTCGATCTCGTTCGAGTAGCCCGCGATCCACAGCCGCCCGGGGCCCAGGGCCTTCTCGACCAGCGGCACATAGGCCGACACGGTTTCGCAGGAAATGCCCACCAGAGTCAGGTCCTCGCCGAATTGCCATACGGCCAACGGCGCCGTGTGGCAGGTGGGCAGCGACTCGTTGCGGTCCAGGGCGGCGAGCATGCGTCGGGCGTTGTACGCCTGCGCGCCGCCCATCTTCTGCAAGCATTCACGCGATGGCACCGGCTCCAGCGGTAAGTCGACCTCGGCGAACTCCACAGGAAGCGGCCCCCGCACGAGCTGAAGCTTGCCCCCAGCCCCCCGAGAAACCTCGGCCGCCAGGCTTTCTCCCTGCCGGCGTACGATCTGCTCTTGTTCGGGTCCGCCTCGCGGGTGGGAATTGGCGTCGGCCCCGCAGCCCTGGACGAACATCGCCTGGACGCCGGGGTGACGTTTCTCGATCGACTCCTGGGCGAAGCTGGGATAGTCTCCCGAAAGCTTGATGTTGTCGCTGGTCAGCGTCACCGCGTGGCACGCACAGCCGAACAGCACGGCGCGCATCTTCCCGTCGGGTTCGTCGACCCGCAACACGGGCACGTTGCGATCGGCGTACTTGTCGGGATTCGGCCCCATGCCGCGATAGGCACCACTCTCGTCGTACGTTCGCCGGTTCATCACGAAGTCGGCCTGGCCCACGCCCCACGATAGGCGGGCCGGCTTCAGGTCGGCCAGCGCCGCCGCGGCGACGTCGGCCAGTTGGTCCATGAGCTTGGCGGTGTATTGTTCCGTGCGTTTGCGGATTTCGTCCGGCATGGGGTACCGGTTCAGATCGGAGACGCCGATCAGCGGCCCGGAATGGGTGTGCGAAAAGTTGAGCAAGACCTGCCCCCGCGCCAGCCCGGTCCTCCCCGTGATCCGCTCGAACAACGCTTTGGCCTCCCGCGCCCGGAGAACGCATTGATCGATCGTGATCAGCACCGCCCGGTGACCCTCGGCGTCGTCAATCGCCATCGCCTTGGCATAGAGGTCGTTCAGCTTGCCCTCGAAGGGACGGAAACGCGATTTGCCTGCATAGCCGTGCAGCCAGATCGGGTCCTCGGGCGTGGTGCAACCCTTGGCCAATCCGATCCGCAGCGCAACCGGGCCGTTCCGCTTGGCACGCGCGCTTGTGGCGAAACCGAGACCTCCGGCCAGCGCGGCTGCCGACGTGCTAAGGAAATCGCGGCGTGAGCCGGCAACCTGACCTTCTCGTGTCGACAGTTGGTACACGGAACCCTCTCTCCAGATCAGGTGGTGGAACATCGCGACCGGTAACCAAAGCCCCCAAACCCAACGCGCCTCGCGCAACGGGCTGCCAAGGGGCTCAAAATACCAGGCGAATCCGCTTGAGCCGCGATTCGGTTTCCGCCATCAGGGCGTCTTCGGCCGACTCGTCGGCGGCTTCGTAGGTGACGGAGAACCGCAGGTACGCGCCGGCGTCGTCCCACGGGACCGTGCAGATCGAGTGCTCGGTGATCAAGTACTCGCCGGCCTCCTCGGCGTTGGAGAACTCGGGGCCGCCCTCGACGCCCTTCGGACTGGGCGTGTACAGGAAGTACGATCCGCCGGGCATTTGGCAATCGAACCCAGAGCGGCGTAGCGTGTCGACGAGCTTGGCCAGCCGCCGATGATACTTCTCCCGAATGCGGTCGGGGATCACCGGATCATCCAGCGCCGCGGCCGCTGCGTGCTGGATGGCGATAAACTGGCCGGAGTCGCAGTTGTCCTTCACGTCGGCAAACGCCCGCACGATCCGCTCGTGCCCGCAAACCCACCCCATGCGCCAGCCGATCATGTTCCAGCC
>JBDRTC010000377.1:0-3793 GCA_043824335.1 Planctomycetota bacterium
GGCTTGATCACGATGCCCGGCTGACGGCGGGACTGGGTGGCCTCCTCTCCTCCCCCCACGATGAGGGAGAGGTTCGATTCGAACGGCACCATTTCGGACTCAGTTTCCTCGATCGTTTGGGGCGCCGACGGCTCCGCAGCGGAGGCTCGAAGTTCCGGCCTCCGCTGCATTTCCTCCTCCGCCGGCGCAGGCATCGGGTTCTCGGGCATCTCGGGGTCTGCTGCGCGAGGAGCACGCCCCCCGAAGAATCCGCCCCCGCCGCCCCCCATCCCAGCTCCTAGGTTTTTGGGCTCTTTGTACTTGAAATCCTTGGGATACTTGAACTTGGTGTTCCACCACTCGACGCGGGCTTTCCACATCTCGACGACCGCCTCCAGCTTGTCGGCCTTCTGTTTCCGCTCTTGGAACTCGATCGTATCCACTTGCCGCAGGTACTCCTCTTGCATCTCGGGAAGCGACTTGGGCGGGGCGATCTCGTGCTCCAGGTATTGATCCAGCGAATCGAGCACGATCAGCGACGTAAATGGAGTCACCATGCCCTGCTCTTTCCCCAAGGCAACGATCTCCGCTTCATTGCGTTCCTGCTGATCCATCAGGTCGGCCAGCTTCGTTTGCGCCCAGAGGCGTCTGAGGAGCGAGCCCTCGGCGGCCTCGTCGCGGGAGACGGTGAACGTGCGTTTTTCCGCACTCTCCCCACCCGGATAGCCGTAATTCACGGTGACCTTCGCTTCGTTGCCCGCGAGCTTGCCGACGAGCGTAAACCGGCCAGCGATCGGCTGGGGTAGCTCGGGAACCATCTGGGCCACCTGTCCCTCGCCGGCCTCGGCCGAAAGGAGACAGTACGCAGGCTGCCCGATGGCCGGCACCACGCTCGCGTCGTCCATCCGCTTGAGGTTGAAGTAACGGCCGCCGGTCGTCATGGCCAGATGGCGCAGGAAGGCATGATCGGCGGTGGCATCGGCCGAGAAAACGTAAACGGGTGCGTCCATACCGGCGGGGAGATCCGTCCCAAAATTCGAGATCCCGTCGGTGAAGAGCATGTAGAAATCGGGGGTCGGCAAGCCCGGCTTGGGCGTGAGCGCCCCGATCTGGGTCCCGCCGTCGTACTCGACCCGCTTCAGCTCGGCGATCAGTCGATCCGGCTGGGTGGCGGGAAAAACAAAGTGCTTCTGCTTCGACTGCTCATTGCGCAACAGGATCACGTCGACGTGGACCATCCGTTTTCGCGCGGAAGCGGGACGCGCAAGACTCTCAACGTATGCCTTGACGAGCCCGATTTCCCGCTCGTGGTCGCTCGAAGTGCGGGAGCCCGACGCATCCCAGTAGAGCACCATGTGCTTGGGCGGCGCCGCTTGCTCCCCACTGGGCACTTCGGGGAAATCCCGGATGGCGAAGTAGACGTCGCCGTCGCCGGCCTTCTCAACCAATACGTTCTGTTCTTGGACGTTGGGGAGGGCGACGATCAGGTCTTCGGTGAGCGTGACGTTCGTCAACTTCGTTTCCGCGACGAAGCCGTCGCGCCACCGCTCGAACGCAAAATTTGCCAACCGGCCCTTTTCGATTTTCGGCTCGGCGCCCGGCTTCACGACCTCCACGCGAAGCGAGAACTCGCGGAGCTTGCGCTTGAAGTTGAGCGGCAAATGGTAGGCCGGATGGCCCGGGCTACCGAGAAGATCCGTGACATATTCCACCCGGATGGTTCTCGTGCCACGCGGGGGAATGGGAAACACCCGGGTTTTGAAGTTGTTGCCCTTGGTCCATTCGACCAGGCCCGGATCAATCCCCTGGCGGACGATCTCCTCGAAGACTTCCCGGCCTTTGCGTTTCTCGACGGCCACGCCGTCGACCATTTTCCCCTCGACGTCCAGGGCATAGCCGCTGACGGTCGCTCCCTCGGGCAGAGGGAAGTAGAGGTCGCCCTCCATCACGCGATCCAGCGGGTTGAAGAAGGTCATCGTGGCGGCCGTTTCGGCGACATATCCGAGAATCCGCACCTCGGTCTCCAGCTTCGCGAGGCCCAGGGGCTGCGACTTGTCGTCCACCTTGACCATCAAGGCCGGCGGCACGGTCTGGGCGTGAAGGGGAGTGTTGATCGCGAGGACGAGAAACAGCGCCAAAGTCCTCCTCATGGAACGTCCTCCTTCGTGCTCTGGGCGCAAGGGGCGGCGTTTTACGGGATTTCTTCCAGCTCTTCCAGCCAGAGGCGGATCTCGTTGTCGTATTCGCTGGCCAGATCCCCTTTGATGAGTTGGCGATGGAAGCTGGCCGCCCCTTCCTTGACCAGATCGGCGGCCTCGGCGCTGGGAAAGCGGCGCATCGGATCAGGGGCGATCAGCCCGCGACAAAAACTCATCAGCAAATCGCTCGACACGACCTCCGCCGGCAACAGACGCGGAAGGTGCTGGGCCAGGAACCGCTTGGCCTCCAGGAGGTCGCGGTAGCTCGTTTTCCCTTCAAACGGGGGCGATCCGGAAAGCATCTCCACGAGCACGTACCCGAGGCTGGCCAGGTCGGAACGCGGCGTACATTCCCCCCGTTCCAGCACTTCCGGCGCGGCGTAGGCCGGGGTGCAGGTGCGCCGCGGCGGGGCGTTTTCCAGCTCGACGGCCGACCCGATGTCGATGATCTTCGCGTTGCCGGTCCGTTTGAGCATGATGTTCGACGGCTTGATGTCGCCGTGGACGATCCCCTCGCGGTGCAATGCGGCCAGGGCGGCCAGGCAGTCGCGGATGATGGCGATGGCTATCCCCGGCTTGAGCCTCGGTTGCACCGGACCAGTCGTGGCAACCACCGCATTGATGTACCGCCACCGCCGGTTGCTGACCCTGGCCCGAACCCGTTCCAGCTTGTCGTTCGTCAGGAGCCGGCCCAGATCGTATCCGTCGATCCACTCCATCACCATCAAGCGGATGCGGTGCCGGTCGACCCAGTTGTGGACGTCCAGCAGGTTGTCCTGCTGAATCTGGGCGACGTGGGCCGCGACCTGGGCGATTCGGCCCATGGCCTCGTCGTACTCGCGATCGTCTTCGTAGCGCTCGGGAGAGAACACCTTCAGCGCCACCGGCAGGGTGAACTTATCGGTCCCCCGCCGTTCGCTGAGGTAGACGATCCCCTGTCCGCCGGACCCCAGAGGACGAATCAGCCGGTGGTGCTCGGTCCAACTGAGGCGCTGCTCCTCGATGATCGTGCGGTATCGGCCCCAAAGCTCCTCCGAGCACCGCCCGGCCGGATGCCCGTTCCAGGTTCGCGTGGCACTTCCTTCATGAAACGTCGTCGTCGACATCGGTTCGCCTCTTCCCACCCGCCAGCCCGCGTCAAAAGCCCAACATTACGACCGTATTCTAAGCGCGGAGCGGCCTCCAAGTCCAGACCGACGTTGGGTCCCCCCAGATCAGGGTCCCGGAACCTCGGGCCGGAAAGCCGAGCCGCTTGTCGGCCAGATGGTTGATCAGCGGTCGGCCGGTCTGCCAACGTTCGAGGTTCTCGCAAAAGAGGCGGGTCATGTTGTCGATCCGCCGGGCGCTCTGACCGGCCACGTGGGGCGTGACGATCACGTTGGGCATCTCCCACAGCTTGCTTTCCGGGGGGAGCGGTTCCGGGTCGGTTACGTCGAGCACGGCCCCCGCGAGCCGCTTTGCCAACAATGCTTCCACCAGGTCGGCCTCGACCACGAGCGGCCCCCGGGCAACGTTGACCAACAGCGCCCGGGGCTTCATTTTGGCCAGGGCTCTCGCGTCGATCATCGCCCGCGTCGTGTCGTTTAGCGGCAAGGAGAGGACCACGAAATCGGACT
>JBDRTC010000378.1:0-2711 GCA_043824335.1 Planctomycetota bacterium
CGCCAAGAAGGGCGGCATGTCGATCTACGGGCTCTACCAGTCCGGCCCGATCACGCACTACTACGAGCAGTGGATGTGGATCCTGGACCACGGCGACGAGGTACGGGCGTTTCTCAAGGAGAACCGGGGGCAATTCACACACAAGAAAATGACGTTGGGAAAGGACTAGCCCTTCCTTTTCGGCTTGCGGCCCGTGGCCAGCGCCTGATGGAGTGGGGTGTAGACTCGTGACTATTCCGCCAAGAGTTGCCAAATCGCATTCCAGCGGCAAGGACCATTGGGTAGAATACGAGTACACAACACACCGGGCGACATTGGCGGCTGATCACTGCCGGTGAAGCCAGCGAAGCAGACCAAAGGCCGTGCGGGGCCGAACACCCGCATGGCCTTTTTGCATGCGCTCGCCCGGTTTTGTCGCGGGTGGGCCAGTGCCCGGCCAAGCCCCAGCATAAGCCCGGCTTGCTTGGTGCGAATCCAAGCCCCGCTACTTTGGGGGAACGGAAATGGCTGAGGAAATTGGACGGACGATCGGCGAAAACGCCCAGGGGCCGGCACCTCGCCACGTCGGCTACGCCCGGGTGTCGACCGACGACCAGGACCTGAGCTTGCAAATCGATGCGCTCACGAAGCAGGGCATCCCCGCAGCGTCCATCTTCATGGACAAAGTGTCGGGAGCGAAGACCGAGCGACCCGGCCTTTCCAAGTGCCTTGCCGCGCTCCAGAGCGGTGATATCCTGGTGGTGTGGCGATTGGATCGGCTGGGACGGTCCATGCGGCACCTGATCACACTGGTGGAGGATCTGCGGAGTCGCGGGGTCGGGTTCCGTTCGCTCAACGAAGGAGCCATCGACACGACCTGTGCTTCTGGCGAGCTGATCTTCAACATCTTCTCGGCCCTGGCGCAGTTCGAGCGTCGGTTGATTCAGGAGCGGACGAAGGCCGGGTTGGCAGCGGCTCGGGCTCGTGGCCGTAACGGCGGACGCCCGAAAATCGATGTCAGTGATGCCAAGGTTGTGATGGCGAAGAAGCTGCATGCGGACAGGAGCCTGGAAATCCACGACACCTGCAAGACGTTGAGGATCTCGCGGTCGACGTTCTATCGGTACGTGCGGCTGTGATGAGAGCTTTCGGCCATCTCATTTGGCGGTCGATTTTCGGGATATCCGAGAACGGCAGATCACTTTCTCCAAATACAGCGGTAGTTGAATCGTCGGTTCGGGGCACTGTCGCCGTTGACGGAAAGTGAAATCGGGTCTTTCAGGTCGGCTGGATTGTCGCACCAGTGAAAGTCAAAGCTGAAAGCGTCGCCGCTTAAGCCGATAACTTGGCGCGGCGCGGCCAGTTCAATCGCATTACGGGTGTAACGATATTCCAGCTGCGCCTGTTCCACCCACGGATTACCGGGGGAATTCGGATCGTAACGCATGAGCGTCGTGGTCTCTCCGTCCACCACCTTCTTGTTGATGAGGTAGTCATAGCCGTACCATCCAGTCTCGTGGTCTTGGTCGGCGTCTATCAGCAGGAGCATCCAGTTGCTGCCCGTGTGTGGGGTGAGCGGCCCGTTCGTTTCCGCGTAGAAGTACACATTGTCATCGTCCACGGCGACTTTGCTCGTTGTGATGTCGTTACGACCCGAATCGTTCCTGTATTGCAACCCGCCGTAGCCTTGGTAGTCGCGGTGGAACGTGTCGCCGACGGTGTCGCGGTATTCCACCTTCACCCGATCCCAATCGGCAAAGTCTCCATCTGTTTCCATTGAGCGCAGTCCGGTCAGCTCTGGGATGGGCCGAACGCCCTTATAACGCCGAATATTCTGGGCCATCTGCATATAGTAGTTGTCGGTGTATCCGCCTTTCATTGGTTGAACGCAACGGTTGAACTCTGAATTGTACTGATCGACAAAGAAGTACGTGCTCTCGCGGCGCATGAATGGGCAGGAGAGTCCTTCGCCGGGATGGTACTTGCCAGCGGTCCATTCGTTCCAGTCGTTGATATACGAGAATTGCGGGTCGGCCTTGATCGCTTCGTCCCATCGCTCCTGGAAGTAGATGCCGTAGCCCTCGGAAGTTTCCACCGTTTTCCCCAGCCACGGCACATAGGTCGGCACCGGCATATCGTATTCGTTCAATTCAGGTTCGCCGTGTTCCCGGCTCCAGGATTTTCCGGTCAAGCTCGTGGGATGCTGCGCGGGCGTGACGGCTGCTTCCTCTCTTGTGCCGTTGTGCGTCGAGACCAGTTCGTCGGGATCCATCGCCTTGACCCGGTCATCGTCCAACGCATACCCGAAACTCCAGTTGTCTTCCGTCCCTACGAAGCGCTTCCCCGCCCATTCATACCATCCCCACCACATGGTTCTCAGCGTGAAGAACTCTCTCACCTCTTTCGTGTAGTCCTGGTAGAATTCCTCGGTGTAATCGGGGTTGCCGTAATGGGGATGATTCGTGTCGGTTGCAGCGGTTGGATCATAGTGCGGGTTGGGGTGTTTCACGCCCTGGCCGTTTGCATCGACATTCGGCATGCCGTTACACAGCAACAGTGGCTTGCCGTCCCAGTCGAACCAAAGGGCTTTGTATTTGCCCGTCCTGTAAATCTTGTCGTACAAGTCTTGCACAACCGTAATCGCTGGCCCGTTGAACGCCCAGAAGCAAAACATCGGCACCTTATTGCCCTCGGCCTTCATCTTCTGCATAACCGGAAATATAACACCCCAC
>JBDRTC010000379.1:0-6508 GCA_043824335.1 Planctomycetota bacterium
GTTTCCCACGAGTCGGGCGACGAGGGGCTCGACTATCACCATGCGCTTTTGGACCTGGCCGAGGAGTCGGGCGTTGATCTTCGGTTCGTCCACACCGATCTGAGGAGCACGGCGCCGAGCACGAACGGGTCCTCGGTGGCCAGCCTGGCCGAAGTCTACGCCGAAGCCGACCTGATCACCTACCCCAGCCTCTACGAAGGTTTTGGAAACGCCCTGTTGGAGGCCTTCTACTACCGGAAGCCGGTGCTCGTGAACCGCTACTCCATCTTCATCGCCGACATCGAGCCCAAGGGCTTCGAGGTCATCACGATGGACGGCTTCCTCACCCGGCACGTGCTCGATCAGGTCCGCCGGGTGATTTCCGACGACGAGTTCCGCACGCAGATGGTCGACCACAACTTCGAGCTGGGCAAGAAGTTCTTCAGCTACACCGTGCTCCGCCGCAAGCTCCGCTCCCTCATCACCAACTTCACCGGCCACGACGACCTGTGATCCAGTTGGGTGGCGCTGGCTGCTTGTCAGCCAGTGTATGCGCAGCTCGAATCCTGCATAGCCGGGACACAGGCTGACAAGCACCCGGTGACACTCGCCGGGATTTCACGGCCGTCCGACTCTTCGGCCCCAAATGGAAGGCCGGGGCCGCGAAAAAGACGGCCCGCATGGCCCGGTCGTTCGACGTCGAGGAACTGGCCCTCGCACTGGATGGGGCACTGGGCGAGCAGACCGACTGGTGAACGGGTCCGCCGTTATCGCCCCGCCTCCAGCCGCTCGATCAGCTCGCCGCGGCGCTCGAAGACGCGCTCGCCCTGGCGGCGGATGGGGGCTTCGCACTCGGCACTGGTGAGGTCCCACGTGTCGTTCATGAAGCTGTAGACGCGGCCGAAATAGAGCCCCCGCATCGACTCGACCAGGCGCGCCGGATCGTCGCAGCGGGGGAAGGCGGCGATGACGTCGAAGAGCACGTCGACCCAGAACTCCGTGTCGATCCGCGGGCCATCGGGCTCGGCGAACGTTTTTTCCAGGCGCCGGACCACGTCGGCCGTCAAATACTCCCTCAGGGCGTCGGCCGCCGCGCCAAAACCCTCCACGGCGTTTTTGCGGACCAGCCCTCGGTCGACTTCCAGGTCCTGGGCCGGGGCCAGCTCCTGGAGGCCGAAGACCGGGGCCTCTTGGATCGAAGTGATCGATTTCCATTTCCCGAAGCTGCCGGCGACTGTCACCAGGGCCGTGCTCACCACCTGGACGAACATCGGGCCGAGTTTTGGGGCGCTCGGCTTGTGGACTTTGGACCCCAGTCCGACCTGGCCGATCTTGAAGTCGCCCAGAAGCGCGTGCATCGTCATGAAGATGTCGACGCCGTACTCGTGCGTCGTGCGGTGCCAGGGGACGGAAACCAGGTGCCGGGCAAGCCGGTCCGATAGGGCGAAATCGCCGCCGATCGGCTGGCGAATGTCGCGCCCGAAGATCCCATAGATCAGCGGGTAGCAGATGTTGTTGGTGATCGTTCCGTCGTACTTGTGCCGGGAGTAGAGCGGCGCGAGGTAGTCGTAGCCTTCCTCCAGAACGGGGCTGGCCATGTACCGGATCCACTCGGGCGTGATCGAGAGCAGATCGGCATCGACGCAAACGACCGCCCTGGCCCCGAGCGCGTATGACTTGCGAAAAGCGTTGACGAAGTTCCAGCCCTTCCCCGGCGTTTTCTCGGGCGTGGTGATGTAGATCTTGGGCACTTGGGTCTCCGTGCCCAGGAAGACCGCGTCGGTTCCGTCGGGCGACGCGTTGTCGGCGTTGATAATCACGCTCTTCTTGTCCGGGAAGTATTTGGCGAGCCCCTCCGAGGCCACGCGCGTGGGATGGGCGATCGAGTCGGCCTCTTGATAGGAGGGGATGACCACCGCGATCTCGGCCTCCGTGACGCCGCTCGGGTTGACTTCTCTTTCAAACATCGTCGTGGCCTTTCCACTCGCGACTGGTTGGCGATGTTGAAGCGCCGGAGGTCTCGCGCCGAGTTGACGAGCACAATGCGGGAAAACGCGGCGCCCGGCACGCGACAAGGATGCCCCTGTATAGACGTGCCTCGCCGGCGTGTCAAGTGCGGAAGCATCGGGCCGCTTGCTCCGCGGAAGGGCATGTGATAGGGTGGGCCGCAAGCAACCCGAGCGAGAAGCCGCGTTAGGCCGACGGACCCGAGGAAACAACGCGGGATGCGCGATCTGGACGACCTGTTTGCGGCGTTGGCCCGAAGCAAGTTCCGCACTCGGATGCGGCTGGGGCGGAAAGAGCGGGCGTATCTGGAGGAGAAGACGCTTGCGGTCGTCCTGGAGCACGGACGCCGGTTCATTGGCGAGCGGTTGGCGCCGGCCGATCCGCCAAACGACGGGCGTCAGACGCCCATGCGATCGCACCCGGTGTTTATTGCCCAGCACGCCACGGCCACGTGCTGCCGCGGATGCTTGGCCAAGTGGCACTACGTCGCCCGGGGCAGGCCGCTTACGCCCGAAGAGATCGACTATGTGCTCGCCGTGATCGAGCGCTGGCTGAGGGAATAGGGGTGATCGACCCCCTCACGGCTTGCCAAGATTGACCCAAATGGGCGACGACCACGCCATGATCGGGGAGCCGTCGGGGAGCTTGTTTTCCTGGGTGACGCGGAGGTAGTAGTACGAGGCGCCGGCCGTGGCGGCCACGTCGCGGTAGGTGAATTCGTGTTGCGGTTTGCCCGGCTCGACGGAGTAGATGAAGCGGTTGTCGCGCACGACTTCGAGCTTCGCCAGGTTGGCCGTGCCCAAGACCTTCGCGCGGAGCTCGACCGGCCCGGTGGTCTCGAACTCCTCGCCCATCGGGTGGCCGTTGATGGAGAACTCGACGACGATCTTGTCCATGGCGGCGTAGGTTCTTTGGGCTTGGATGGCGCGGAAGATCGATTCGCGCGAAAGCTCCTCGGCGTACACACAGGCGTAGGAGAGGTGCGTCGACCAGTGATCGGAGCTGGCGATCAGCCCCAGCCGGTAGTCGCGCTCCAGCGCCGCCCAGATCGACCTCTTGTAAACGGCCGAAGTGCGGTCGTCGGCCTTTTGAGGCATCTCGTAAGAGGTGCGATACGCCTGAAAGATCTCGGCGACCGGCTCGTACTCCGGGTCGTTGTAGGTCCAGGTGCCCTCGCCGGCCTTCTCGTTCCATCCGGGCGTGTGGGCGCCCATCACGCAGCGCACATGGCCGTCGCGAAGCTGGTCGTAGAGGCCGGCCGGGCTGGGGGCCTTCTTGTCGATGATCGTGCTGTAGTAGACCCGGTTGCCGCGCTCGGGGAACCAGAGGTTCCGGTGCCCGCCGCCGTTCTTCCCCATTGGGTTCGATCGCTCGTAAGAATAGAACCCGACGAACCGATCCTCGACGCTGAAAAGGTCGGCCATCTTTTGAGTGCACCACCAGGGGTACGGGGGGACGTCGCGGGTGTGGTCGGTCACGCCGAGGAAGTCGAGCTTGGCCGCGTCGAGGGCGTAGCGATAGGCGTCGAACAGGGTGCCGTCGATCGTGGGCGTGCAGAGCGAGAGGTCGGTGTGGCGGTGCAGGTCGCCCCAGCACACCCGGTACCCCTTTCCGCCAATCTCCCAACGATGCTCGACGGCCCTCTCCAATACTTCCGGGTCTTTTGGCGAGGGCGTTGGGATCGCCAGCGGCGCCCCGGGCTCAAGCGGCGCCGCCTGCTCGGCCGAGGGGAGCGAGCCGACGTAGACGTTGCAGTCCTCGCCGCGAAAATGGCTGCCCGTGGGCCAGGCGAACCAGAGCCGCCCTTCGCCATCCAGCGCCGTGCCCACGCGCTGGCTGTTCCGTCCGCGGCTTTGGGGGATGAAGACGGGGGCCGACCATTTCGAGCCGTCGAACCAGGCGGTCTCGATCTCCCAGACGCCGCCGCCCGGCGGGTGGCCCAGGTAGCCCTGTCGGTTGACTCGGTACGTGAGCCAAAGGTTGCCGCCGGAGTCGGTGGCCAGATGCGGCAAGTCGTACGACCGCCGATGCCCCACGATGCCGTACTCGACGTTCTTGACCACGCGCCACGACTCGGGCAACACTTGCGGCACCGGCACGGGCGCGGCGTAAACGCCGCTCGGTGTGACGCATCGCAACTCCAGCCGGCGGTACGCGTGGAGCGTGGCCGTGAAGTTCCCGTCGCGGAGCGTTTCGCCCTGGGTGTAGTCTTTACCCCAGTTCGGCTGGGCGCTGTCGTAAGCGACCCACACCCGATCGTGGCCGTCGCAGGCCGCGGTGGCGTGGGCCTCGAACTCCGGCGAGGCGGCCACCGGGATCGGCTCCTTGGGCTCGGGCGCCATGGGCCGAAGATAGACGTCGTAGTTGCCGTTGCGGTACGTGTCCCAGGCGACGTAGACGCTCCCCTTGCCGTCGCAGGCCAGCGAGGGCTCCCAGTCGTTGGCCGGGTCGTCCGTCACCTGAAGCGGCGTGGCGCTGGGGTCCGACAGGTTCAGCAAATAGATGTCGGCGCTGCCGCTTACGAACGACTGCCACGCGAGCCAGACGCTGCCGGCGGCGTCGGTGGCCAGGTCGTGCTTGAAGTCGGAGCCGGGCGCGCTGGTCAGCCGGCGGACCGGGCCCCAGGCATCCCGGTCGCGAACCCGGGCGTAAAGATCCCAATTTCCTTTCTCTTGGGCGGCCCACACGGCCCAGAGCTTGTCGTCTCCCTCCCGCGCGAGCTTCACCTGGTAGAAGTCGCCGGGGCCCGCCAACGCCGCCGGCTCGCTCCAGACCCGGCCGTCGAACGATCTCGCGTAAATCACGTCCGCCCCTTGCTCCCACGAAACCCAGGCGACCCAGAGACGGTTTTCTCGACCGACGGCGATCGCCGGGTAGTCTTCCTCCCCTTCGGCGGCGGCCGCTTCGAGCGGCGTCACCGCCAGCTCGACGCCGGCGGCGCTGTCCAGGAACGGCGTCGCTGTTCCCAGGCTTAGGTCGCTCAACAGGCACGCAAACGACCCTTGCTCCGTATCCACCGAGAGGCGAGCCGACGACGGCCCCCGGACGGCCAACACCAGCCCGCGTTGGGGCTCGGCGAAGCGCGTCTTCCCCCGGGCGACCTCGACGGCCGAATCGCAGACCCAGGATCGCTCCTCGACGTTCAGCGTGTGCCGCGTCTCGAAGCCTCAGGGTTCGAGGTCGACGAGTGTGCCGCCGTCGACCCGAACACGTCCGGACCAATCGCGCCCGGTCGCGTCCCCGATGCCGAGCGTGATCTTCACGAACGTCGCGCCCGACGGCTGGGCCGCGATCGATCCTCCCAGGAGCGAAACAGCCAGGCCAAACAAGAGAGCCACCGACACCGCTCGAAACATGCTCCCGCGGTTTCCTCTGCTTCTCTTGGTCATCGCTCTTGACTCCTCTTGAAACCGGCCTTATGACAACTTCCGCATTCCCGGGCCGCCGCAATCTGAGGGAGGCAGAACCCCCGCCAACCCCGGGCTCTCTGGCCACGCTCATGCCTAACAGCCCGTTGAAAAAGTGCACCGGTTGCATGGCGGCTGCCGTGGACGATAATCATGCGTAACGCTGGGCGTCAGAACTTTCCGACAACCTCCCCGCCCCGGCGCGTGATCAGGGCCTTGAGCACGTCTACGTCGATCGAGTCGCTTATGAAGCGTGCGCTTCCGTCGGCGAGCGTGAAGTGGCAGCCGCTTGTGTGCAGGCTGGAGAACTGGAACTGGCGTTCCGCACTCCCGGAGCAACTGGTTTCAGGGGGATTGATCCCCGGCTTGGCGCAATTCGGTGCGGCTTTCCACCATCTGAGCACGGCCCTGGCAAAGCCCTGCCCTCCGCCCCCACCCCCGCCGCCACCGGAGTTGATGGCGCCCCGGGCCCAGCCGCCGATCTCGTAGGCGATCTCGCCGGCGGCCAGCGTGTTCGAGGTCCCGTCGGTAATATCGCGGAAGCGGGTGGACGACATGGGAAAGAGAACGCCGTCATCGGCGCCGGGCACGGTGCCGCTGCCGGCCGCGTAGTGACTGGGGCCGTAGCGGTTGTCGATGATGCGGTTTTCGTAGGTGGGGCAGACGTAGACGGAAAGCGGCTGGATCACGGCCGCCGCGTTGTTCGCGTGGTCGAAACGGACGTTGTAGTCGTACTGGGAGTCGAGATTCACCTGTTCGACAAAGGGGAGGATCAGCGCCTGCCAGGTGTGAAGCTTGTGGTTGGCCTGGGTGCTTCCGCTGGTCCCCAGCACGCCCGGCGGAAAGCTTTGGTGCGTGAGTTGGTAGTTGTGTAGCGCGAGCCCCAACTGTCGCAGGTTGTTCTTACAGTGTGCCCGGCGGGCGGCCTCGCGCGCCGCCTGAACCGCGGGAAGAAGCAAAGCGACGAGGATGCCGATGATCGCTATCACGACCAAGAGTTCTACGAGCGTGAATCCGGAAGGGTCAGCAGTCCGTTGAAAAAGCCGTCTCTCAGCGATTTGGGTGCCACTGCTGGCTTGCCCAGCAGTGATTTTCCGGAAGATTTCAGCGGCACT
>JBDRTC010000380.1:0-2436 GCA_043824335.1 Planctomycetota bacterium
CCGCCTGGAGCCGATCAACTCGGTCGCCCGAATTATCGAGGACCACATCGGCTTCCAGGGCTACCTCTCCAACGGCGCGCAGGTCGACCCGGTCAACACGAACGGCCTGTTCGATATTTCCAGTTCCCAGGCCCTATCGACGCACGTCCGCGCGTTCGACCTGAGCGACGTGCTGCTCTACGTCAACACGAACGACTCGCTCGAGGCCGTCAACCCGCTGTTCGGAGATCAGATCTACACGATCGACAGCGACCTGACCCTGACCAACCAGGAGATGCGCGATATCGTGATGCGTTCCGACGGCCAGCTCTACGGTTACCAGCGGCTGCTCAACACGACAAATACGGCCGGACGGCTCGTAACGATCAACCACGCCACGGGAGCGCTGACGACCGTGGGCACCGATAACATCCAGGGCGAGACGGCCCCCTACGTCGACAGCATTAACTCGGACATGGACGACCTCACGATCACCGACGACGTCGGGGCGGTCACCTTCCGCCGCAATCTCGTCGGCAGCAGTCCGTTCCGCGAAGGCTACTACGCCGTTTACGAGAATGAGTTGGATGCCGACGGATACCGCAACTCCAAGCTCTACCGGTTCAACGCCGACACGGGCGCGATCCAGAACGGCTCCTTTGACACCGGCTTCGCCAACATCCAATTAGCCAGCGTGTCATACGCCACCTCCACGATTACCGTCCGGGACAATGCAACTCCCACCGCCAACACGACGACGATCACGCTCCAAGCGCGGGCGGCGGGTGCCAATGGAAATGGTATCAGTATCTCTGTCTCGTCGGGCGGAGGCACGCTGGTGACTTCGACGGGCCGGAGCATTTCGATTTCGGTTTCAGCAACTACTACGGCTCAAGCCATCGTCGACGCGATCAACACGCACTCCAACGCCAAACTCCTGGTTCAGGCCGCCCGAACCTCGAACAACAATACGACCGCGAACAACGCCACCACCCCGATCAGCACGTCAGGCGGGATCACCGGCGGCGGCACGCCGTTGAAGGGGAACGTCACCGGGTTGGCCTTCAGTCAGTTCACCGGGGGAACTCTCTACGGCATCACGAACCGCGGCGAGTTCATCTCGATCGACAGGGACAACGGCGCGGCCACCATGGTCTACAATTTCGACGTCGACCCGCAGGGACTGAATGTCGGAACTGATTTCCAGGGCCTGAGCCTCGGGCCGCAGAACGTTCACGGCGGCCTGTTCAGCGACACGTTTTTCGCCATCAATTCCGGCGGCGACCTGGTCGCTTTCAGGCCCAATGCGGGTTCGATCGTGCCCGTGCTCGCCTTCGGCGGCGACAACGAGGTGCAGAACCTCCGGCTCACCAGCGGGTCGGTCACCCCGAGTAACACGTTCAGGCTGAGCTTCACTAGCGACCGCTTCGGCACGTTCACGACCGCGCCGATCCCGGCCAACGCAAGTGCGACCCAGGTCCGCAACGCGCTCCAGGCCCTGGCGACTCCGGGAGGCGTCCCGATCATCGCATCGGGCGACGTCACCGTGAGCGGGGCCGGACTGGCCGCGCCGGGATTCACCATCCAGTTCACGGGGTTCTTCCAGGACAAAGACGTCGCGCAATTGAGCGTCGACAATTCGGGGATGACCAGCGGCTCCGCCGGCACCTCCACCGTGTTCCAAGGCGGCGACGGCATCCGCGAGACTCACGTGGTCAGCACGGGAGTCAGCGGCGCGACCGGTCTGGCTTTCTCGCCACTCGACGCCAACTTGTGGCATCCCACCACCCGCCTCGGCAGCGAGGCGGGCCACGGCATCAACGCTCCCTACGACCTCAGCCGCACGCCCGAGGCCGAGGCCCGCACCCATGCCGACGGCGACAGCTCTAGTAGCGACAGTGCCTACAATCAGAACGAAGGACAGGGGGGCGTCAGCTTCTACTTCGGACTGGAAAATTACGTCGACAGCAACACCAATCCCTATCTGAACTATGAGACCAACCGAGCACAACTCGGAATCCAGAACAACGAGGTCCAGCGCGACCTCACTTCCACCAGCACGATCGGCAACAACTACGATCTGCCCGGCGGGGCCTACGGAAGCCTGACCACCGACCCCTTTGATTTGGTCAGTTCCACACTCAGCGAGGACGCCGACGACCGCCCAACCCTCTACTTCAACTACCGGCTCCATACCGACGGCACCAACACCGCCGCTTCATCGAGCGGCGATATGAAGGACAGCGCCCGTGTCTACCTTTCCTCCGACGGGGGCCGTACCTGGAACCTGCTCGCCACGAACAACTCGCCGCGAAGCTACACCGCCGACACCGAGTTGCCGTCGTTCGCCTCCCACAGCCGGTTCGCCGACTCGGCCGACGGGCGCCAGCGCATCCAAGAACTCTACGAAACCGCAACCCCAACCGGAACGGTTTACTGGCGCCAGGCCCGCGTCGA
>JBDRTC010000381.1:0-4486 GCA_043824335.1 Planctomycetota bacterium
AGGCGGGGATGATTATTACCGCCCGAAGCGGGCCCTGCCGGGGGCTGGTGGGGACGGCCCCGATCCCGATCGACTGGCCGGAGCAGGAGGCCAAGATCGTCGACGAGGATTTCTCGCCCGCTGCCAAGATCAGCTACCGAATGGTCGAGGGGACGGTGAAGCAGATGGTGGTCGAGATTCCGTTCCTTCCCTTTGGGGAGGAGTGCCGGGCGGTCGTCACGGTCGAGGTGAAGCGGCATTCGCAGCTTGCGCCCGAGAAGACCGATGTCTTCATCCTGCCCGACAAGAAGAAGCTGCCCCGCGAGGTCCGGCCGTTCCTGGGCCCCAGCCCGGGGATCGAGTGCACCAACTCCCGGATCAAGGCCCAGGCCAAGCAATTTGAGGTCGACGGCCAAACGGCTTGGGAGAAAGTGGAAGCGATCTACGATTGGGTGCGAGAGAACGTCGAGCAGAAGCAGGGCAACGAGGGAGGCGCGGCGGTCGCTTTGCGAAGCGGCAAAGGGGACCACGAGGACATGGCGTCGTTGTTCATCGCCCTGTGCCGCGCAAGCGACGTGCCGGCCCGCATGGTGTGGGTCCAGGGGCACTGTTATCCCGAGTTCTACCTGCAGGACGAGGAAGAGGGGGAGCACTGGTTCCCCTGCCAGGTAGCCGGGCCCCGTGCCTTCGGCTCGATGCCCGACCACCGGCTGATCCTCCAGAAGGGCGACAACTTTCGCTCTCCCAAAAGCCGCCGGGAAAGGAAGCGGTACTTGCCCGAAACGCTGGAAGGGGCCGGCGGAAAGCCGAGCGTGAAGTTCATCCGCGAGCTGGTGTCGCGGTAGGGTTTCGCCAGCAGGGATGCGTCGTTCGTTTCCAAGTCATCGCTCGATAGTGTTCACGTCAACGCCCGGGGACTGCGTTCCCCGGGGATAGTGATCGATTGAACCGCCGTCACGACCCCGGGGACCGCAGTCCCCGGGCGTTAATGAAAAGCATGCGAACTCGACGACTCCTTTCCGCCCTGGTGCTGTTGCTCGGTCTGACGGTCTCGGCCGCCGCGCAGTTCCAGGCACAGAAAAAGGGGACAGGTCCAATTTCCCGGAACGGCCCGAAGGGTGCTTCGCAGAAATTGGACCTGTCCCCTTTTTCTGCCGGGGAAGCGGTGGTCCAGCGGTGGCGGGTGGGGATGATCGTCACGGGCGGCTCCGGGCCGTGCCGGGGGATCGTGGCCACAACTTCGGTCCCCACCGACTGGCCGAAACAACAGGTGCGAGTGGTCGCCGAAGACCTCTCGCCCGGCGTTCGGGTTGCGTACCGGATGGTCGACGGCGCGGTCAAGGAGATGACGGCAAGGATCCCAGCGCTGGGGGCCGGCGAGCAGGCCAGCGCGGTCGTCACGTTCGAGGTGAAGCGGAACGGTCAGCGTCCGCCCGACGACACCGGCGTCTACGTGCTTCCCAACGTGAGAAAATCCGACGACAAGCTGCGGCCCTATCTGGACCCCAGCCCGTACATCGAAAGCACCAGCCCGCGAGTCAAGGCCCTGGCCGACGAGATCGGCGTTGACAAACAGAAGGCCTGGGACCGGGTGGAAGCGATTCACGATTGGATTCGAGAGAACATCGAGCTTGTAGACAACCGGGGCCGCGGCGTGAAGACCACGCTGGAAACATTGCAGGACGGCACGGGCGATTGCGACGAGTTCACCTCGCTCTTTGTCGCGATCTGCCGGGCCGGCGGCATCCCGGCTCGCACCGTTCGCGTGCCCGGCCACTGCTACGGCGAGTTCTACTTGGAGGACGACCAGGCCCAAGGGCATTGGTTCGCCTGCGACGCCACGCGAGCGGAGCCCTTCGGCGAGCTGTCGGACCCTCGCCCAGTGCTGCAAAAGGGCGACAACCTCCTCTTGCGCGACCCCGCCACCAAGCGGATGAAGCGCTACCCCTTCCTGCCCGACAACCTGACCGTGGCCGACCATCGCGGAACCCCGCCGCAGGTGCGGATCGTCCTGGAATTGGTGGCGGAGTAGGCTTTTGTGCCGTCAGTTTCCAGGATTGAGGAAACCTCTTCATAGATTCCGGCAAGGACAACGCAAGGAGTCTGGTTTGAAAGGGTTCAGGGTTCAGAATGTTGCTTCGGACGGTTTATCGTGTCCGCAAACAGATATGCCCTTCGTCCATTGCGCCCGCGAGACGTCAGCACGAGAGTCCTGAACCCCGAACCCTCGCTTACCACCTCGGTCCCATGCTCTGCTTACCACCTCGGTCCCAAGCTCTGCTTACCACCGCGGTCCCAAGCTCTGCTTACCACCGCGGTCCCAAGCTCTGCTTGGGACCGCACTTGCGCCAACTTCTGTCTCGCCGACTCGCCCAAGGGGGCAAAGCAGTGCTGCGAAGAGGGAGTGTTCCCAAGCGGAGCTTGGGAACAAGTTGCGAAGTGACCGCAAACCGCACCGGGCGCCTTCACTCGGCCTCTTCGAGCTCCGCGTCGAGCCACTCCAGGTAGGCGCGGCTCCCCGCGGTGATCGGCACGGCGAGGATCTCGGGCACTTCATAGGGGTGGACCCCGCGGATGGCCTCCTCGATCCGGACGAAGAGGTCCGCACGGCTCTTGGCCACGCACTGCCATTCCCGGCTCGTCTCGATGGCGCCTTTCCACCGGTACGTGCTGGTGATCGGCCCGAACACCTGCACGCAAGCGGCCAGCCGGGCCTCGACCAGCGTCCGGGCGATCCGCTCGGCGTCTTCCTCGTGTTCGGTCGTGGTGAGAACCTGGATGTAGTCGGGCATGCTCGTCGTCCTCCTCGCGTTCCAACCTGGATCCGTTCCTGGCGTCAGCATACCGGATTCCTTCCCTTGCCGACACCGGCGCCGCCCGTCTCCCAATTGGGATTGGACATCGGCCACAAGACCGGCAATAATCGGAAACGCAGACTGTAGGGTGGGTCGAGCGAAGCAAGACCCACGCGCCCTCGGCGCCGGTCCAAAAGCCCCTGAAAGCACTGGAAGGAAGACTTGCCGATGAGAAGAACCGGGCGGATCTCGCGACGGCGTTTCTTGGATCGGATGTTCGCGGCCGGGTCGGCCGCGCTGGCCGTGCCCTACCTGATCCCCGAGGGCGTGCCGGCCGCGTTTGGACGGGCCGGGGCCAACGATCGCATCGGGATCGGCTACATCGGGCTGGGCACGCGCGGCAACCACATCCTCCAGCACCTGCCCGACGATGCCGAAATCGTGGCCGTCTGCGACGTCGACGCCCGACGCGTGGCCAAGGTCGCCGAGGGGCACCGCTACGCCACCTACGGCGACTACCGCGAGCTATTGGCAAACAAGGACGTCCAGGCCGTCGTGATCACCACGCCCGACCACTGGCACGCGATTCAGTCGATCGACGCCTGCCGGGCCGGCAAAGACGTCTTCTGCGACAAGCCGCTCTCGCTCACCGTGCGCGAGGGCCGGGCGATGGTCGACGCCGCCCGACGCTACAACACGATCTTCCAGGTCGGGCCCCAGCAGCGGTCGATCCCGGCGGCCATCCGGGCGTGCCAGTTCGTCCGCTCCGGGCGGCTGGGGAAGATCCGCGAGGTCCACGTCACCAACAACCGCACGTCCCGCGATTGCGAACTCGGCGGCGAGCCGTTGCCCGAGGGGCTCGACTGGGACCGCTGGCAGGGCCCGGCCGAAAAGCGTCCCTTCCACTCGAAAATCTATAGCGTCTCGCGACAGCCCGACTGGTTCGGGTGGATGGCCTTCAAGCCTTACTCGGGCGGGATGATGACCTCCTGGGGCGCCCACGGGATGGACATCATGCAGTGGGGCCTGGGCATGGATGCGAGCGGCCCCAGCGAAGTGAAGCCGCTGGGCGAAGGGCTCACGTGCGAGCTCGAATACACCTATCCGAACGGCGTGGTGGTGAAGCTCGACGAGGCCCCTCAGGGCGGCGCGATCTTCGTGGGCGAGGAGGGGACCGTCACGGTCGCCTGCGGCGTGGTCACCTACGATCCGCCCGAGTTGGGCGAAGCCGCGCCCCCCAGCGATCCGAGCCTCTTCCTGGGGGCCACCGCCCCGATCCACACCCGGCAATGGCTCACGTGCGTTCGCCGGCGACACGGGCTTACCTGCGACGTGGAGATCGGCCATCGCACGGCCACCGCCTGCCACCTGGGCAACATCGCCCGCTGGCTCGGCCGCCCGGTGCGTTGGGACCCCGTTGAAGAAACCTTCCCCGGCGACGACGAAGCCAACGCCCTGCTCAGCCGCCCCATGGCCGCGCCGTGGCAATTGCCGGAAAACCTCTAACCGTTTCTGCAGTACTTCGGCCATATGAAGAACAGACCGCGTAGCTTGTTCCCAAGCTCCGCTTGGGAACACTCCCCGTTCGCAGCATTGCTTTGCCCCCCTGGGCGAGTCGGCAAGACAGAAAGTGGCGGAAGTGCGGTCCCAAGCAGAGCTTGGGACCGAGGTTGAAACAACAAGTGAGCGAAAACCCCCCCGGCCATGCCGAG